>JANYLK010000046.1 GCA_025357875.1 Granulicella sp. | reverse complement strand
GATCAGTTCCAGAGAATCGGGGTTTTTCTTCTGCGGCATCAGGCTCGATCCGCTGGTGACGCCGTCACCCAATTCGAGCCAGCGAAACTCCTCGCTCGAATACAGAATCCAATCTTCGCAGATGCGGCTCAAGTGCATCATCGCCACTGAGGAAGCGTAAAGGAAGTCCAACGCGAAATCGCGATCGCCGGAGACGTCCATCGAATTGCGTGTGATCGAAGCAAACCCAAGGTCCTTCGCGATGGCTTCACGGTCGAACGGAAAGCCCGATCCGGCCAGTGCCCCGCTGCCCAACGGCAATACGTTGACGCGCGCCCGCGCTTCTGTGAACCGTTCATAGTCGCGCGCGAACATCTCGAAGTAAGCCAGCAGATAGTGCGGCCACAGCACCGCCTGCGCCCTCCGCATGTGCGTATAGCCCGGAATCACCGCATCCGGATATTGGAGGGCCAGAGTGAGCAGCGCCGACATCAACCCGCCCAACAACTCACAACTGACATCGATCTGGTCGCGCAGCCACAGCCGGAGATCGAGCGAAACCTGTTCATTGCGGCTGCGGCCGGTGTGGAGCTTGAGCGCGAGTGAGCCGACCGCCTGCTGCAGTTTGAGCTCGACGAAGTGGTGGATGTCTTCGGCTTCTTCGGAAGCGAGGTCAGTCAGGGCTCCGATCTGAGTCAGTCCGTCGAGCGTCGTCGCCAACTCGGCGTTGGAGAGGATGCCTGCGGAAGAGATGGTGTGCGCGTGGGCCTTCGAGGCCAGCACTTCCTGCCGCAGCAGGCGATAGTCGAAAAGGTAGGAACGCTGCCACGATTCGAATGTCGCATTAAGCGGCTCGCGGAAGCGGCCTGACCACATTTTGGCGGGTTGATGTTCAGCCATTCGCTTTACCTTCCTCAACGGCGCCCGGGGAGCGGGGTCCAGTCCAAGTCCAACCTTCTGCCGTCTTGAATCTCTCTTGGTCGATGTCCGATCGAATCAAACTCAAGGATTCCGCACTTGCGGCGAAAATCGTCGTGTACTCGTCGTGGTCAGCATAGATAGCAAATTCATTGGGCGACGGAATGAAAGCGAAATCGGCCCACTGCCCGAAGACGCATTCCAAGAGTTCTGCCACCTCAGACTTGTTTTCTGCGTGTATCACCGCTTTATTCAACTGCCCTTCGTCGCGTAGGAAGCCGCGTCCCCTCAGATACCAAATCAGTACTTTGGGCTCGAAGATGATTTGCTCAATCGACACTGTGCCCTCACTTACCTCAAAGTTCTTTAAGAGCGTGTTGACAAATTTGGGTAGGTCGCCAAGAGGCCTAACGTACGTCGTCTGGAATGTGAACGGTGCTTCCCGCAAGCGCCAACCAGCGGACGGCTGAGTGCTAATCTTCATACGCCGACCGTTCGTTTTGGGCACCGCTGCTAAGTTGTGGCATCTCAGATCCCTTGCTTAGCGTGAGTAAACCACTCTGCGCATAGGTCATTAGCTTCGCCCGGGTGTCGGTGATGTCGAGGTTGCGCATCGTAAGCTGGCCGATACGGTCGCGCGGAGAAAAGGTGGACTCACCCTTTTCCATGGTGAGGCGCTCGGGCTTGAACGTGAGATTCGGCGAGTCCGTATTCAGGATCGAGTAGTCGTTGCCACGGCGCAGCTCAAGGGTAACTTCGCCGGTGACGGGCTTGGCGACCCAGCGCTGGGCGGCTTCGCGCAGCATGATGGCCTGGGGATCGAACCAGCGGCCCTGATACAAGAGACGGCCAAGTCTGCGCCCGCTGTCGCGGTACTGCTCGATGGTGTCCTCGTTGTGGATGCCGGTGATCAGTCGCTCGTAGGCGATGAACAGGAGGGCAAGACCGGGTGACTCATAGATGCCTCGGCTCTTAGCCTCGATAATTCGGTTTTCAATCTGATCGCTCATGCCCAGGCCGTGGCGACCACCGATACGGTTAGCTTCGAGCATCAGGGTTACGGGGTCAGCGTAGTCGGTTCCGTTGAGCGCGACGGGGAATCCTTCTTCAAAGCGAACAGTGACTTCCTCACGCTTGATCTCCGCTTCAGAATCATCACGCCAGAACGCGATGCCCATGATCGGGACAACGATCTTCATGCTGCTTGAGAGAAGCTCGAGATCCTTCGCTTCATGAGTTGCGCCCAGTATGTTGGAGTCCGTTGAGTAAGCCTTCTCAGCCGACATCTTGTAGCTAAAACCAGCCTTCTGCATGAAGGCCGACATCTCGGCCCTGCCGCCGAGCTCGTCGATGAAAGAGGCGTCGAGCCATGGCTTGTAGACCTTGAGCTCCGGATTGACCAGCAGGCCGTAACGGTAGAAGCGCTCGATGTCGTTGCCTTTATAGGTCGAGCCGTCGCCCCAGATGTTGACGTCGTCTTCCTTCATGGCGGTCACCAGCATCGTGCCTGTTACGGCGCGCCCGATGGGTGTCGTGTTGAAGTAGGTGACGCCGGCGGTGGTTATATGGAAGGCGCCGGACTGGAGAGCGGCGATGCCTTCGCGAACGAGTGGGCCGCGGCAGTCGATAAGACGGGCCTTTTCCGCGCCATACTCCAGCGCCTTGCGCGGAATCTCGTCATAATCGGCTTCATCAGGCTGACC
>JANYLK010000212.1 GCA_025357875.1 Granulicella sp. | reverse complement strand
GCGACCCTTCTCCCAACCACCGGCGCAAGCAGCCGCAACTGCGCTACGAGTTTTTGTAACTGTTCTGGATACAGACTTTGGGCACCGTCGCTCATTGCCTTGTCGGGATTAGGATGCATCTCCATCAGCAATCCATCCGCGCCCGCCGCAACCGCAGCCAGCGCCATCGGCGCGACCAGGTCACGAATTCCAACGCCGTGCGATGGATCAGCCATCACCGGCAGGTGAGTCAGTTTCTGCAGCACTGGAATCGCCGAGATGTCCATGGTGTTGCGGGTGTAGGTCTCATAGGTCCGAATGCCGCGCTCGCACAGCATCAAGTCATAATTTCCGCCAGAAAGAATGTATTCCGCGGAGAGCAATACTTCCTCGATCGTTGCTGCCATCCCGCGCTTCAGCAGCACCGGAGTGCGTGTCAACCCCAGTTCGCGCAGCAGGTTGAAGTTCTGCATGTTGCGTGCGCCCACCTGGAAGCAGTCGATGAACGGAATCATCGGCTCTATCTGCGAGATCTCCATCACCTCTGTGATGACCAGCAAACCGGTCTCGTTGGCCACTTCACGCAGCAGTTTCAGGCCGTCGAGGCCCATGCCCTGGAAGCTGTACGGCGAACTGCGCGGCTTGTACGCTCCGCCACGCAGGAACTTTGCGCCCGCTGCGGCCGACAGCTTTGCGCTGAGCAGTATCTGCTCTCGCGACTCGACCGAACACGGCCCGGCCATGATGACGACTTCTTCGCCACCGACAACCACACCGTTCGAGAAGGTGATCGTCGTACCTTCTGGCCGGAAGCCGCGCCCGGCAAGTTTGTACGGCGATGAGATGCGATAAGCATCATGCACTCCGGCAAGTACTTTGAACTCGACCACGTCGAAATGTCCCGGCGTTCCGACTCCCGCGAGAATCGTCTGATTCGTGCCAGTCGTCCGGTGAACATTGAATCCGAGCTCTACCATGCGCTCGATGACATCCTGGATGTGTTGTTCGGTAGCTTCGTTCTGCATTGCGACAATCATTGCGTCCGTCCGTTCCTCTTTATACGAAACCTTTTAGATGTTTGCTTTCAATTGCCCGCTGGGTTCAACTGTCACGCCGCTGCAGCGTGCGCATCACGTCGATAATGCGTTCATACACGTGCAGCAGTTCGACGTCATCCAGCGGTCCTGGATTTACCGCCTTCACATGGTTGAAAACCGTTTGCTCGCGTCCCGGCTCATATACCGGCAGTTGCGAGCAACGTTTCAACTCGCCTATAGCCTTCGCCGCCTCGGCTCGCCTACTGATGAGCACCACAATCTGTTCATCCAGCTCATCAATTTTCTTTCGCCAGTCGAAGATGTCCATTCGTACCGCCTCACGTTGCCCGGTCCTATTTTTATTGCAAGCGCGCAGCGTTTCCTGGTGGAAACAACACTACATGCGCCCGAACCATCATAAACGGCATTTGAATCGGGTTATTGATGGCATCGGTGCCGACGGTTCTTCGTCCCATCCCGCAGATCCATCATGCGCGTAGATCCGCGATGAATCGGCCCACTGCTGCCGGTGCTTCGGTAGGCGTGGTCATTTCGATCAATGCAACAATAGCGCTGCCAATAATCGCGGCGTCGGCAAACTCGCCGATCGCCCGCACATGCTCCGCGCTCGAGATACCAAATCCTACAGCGATGGGAATTCCGAACGGTTCTGTGAACCTGCGCAGCCGCGTAACAAGTTCCGCCGCATCGCTTGCGATCTTTTGCTGCGTGCCGGTAATCCCGACGCGCGAGATCGCATAGACGAACCCCTTCGATGCTTCCGCGATCGCCTTCAGCCGGGCATCCGGGCTGGTGGGTGCCGCAAGAAAAACCGGCGCCAGTCTGTTTGCCTTCATCTCTGCCAGGTACTCGCCTGCCTCTTCCACAATCAGGTCCGTCAGCAGTACGCCATCCGCGCCCGCTGCCGCAGCAGCTACGCAGAACTTCGTCATCCCCATGCGCACGACTGGATTCAGGTACGAGAAGATCACGATCCCGCACGCCGGCCGCGCCGCCCGCAGTCGCTGAGCAATCTCCAGCACATCGACCAGTCGAACTCCAAGTGCCACTGCGCGTTCGCTCGCCCGCTGAATGACCGGACCATCGGCCAACGGATCGCTGAACGGTACGCCTAGCTCAATCACGTCCGCTCCGTTATCAATCGCGGCGAGCGCAATCGCCAGCGTGGTTTCCAGGTCGGGATCTCCTGCGGTTAAGTAAGCTACGATTCCAGGCTTCTTCTTAAATTCAATTGGCATCAGCTTTTCGCTCCTTGCAGATCCATCTCACGGGCAAGGATTCCGATGTCTTTGTCGCCGCGGCCGGACAGATTCACCATAATGACTTCCGACTTCGCCATCTTTGGCGCCATCTTCATTGCTTCGGCTATAGCGTGTGCGCTTTCAAGGGCCGGAAGAATTCCCTCCGTGCGTGCCAGCGCCGATGTCGCAGCAAGTGCCTCTGCATCACTCGCCGACGTATATTCAGCTCGGTGCGAATCGTGCAGCATCGCATGCTCTGGCCCTACGCTCGCATAGTCAAGACCAGCGCTTACGGAATGCGTCGTCGCGACCTGCCCGGCGTCGTTTTGCAGCACATAGCTGTATGTGCCCTGGAGCACTCCGGGGAGCCCGCCACCGGTCGTTTGGAATCGTGCCGCATGATCGCCAAGTGTCGTACCACGGCCGCCAGCCTCCACGCCAACTAGGCGCACGTCTTTGTCGCCGAGGAACTCGTAGAACGCGCCGATGGCATTAGACCCGCCGCCCACGCAGGCTACGATCGCTGTGGGTAGCTTGCCCTCCTGCTCCAGAATCTGTACGCGAGCTTCACGGCTGATCACGCGTTGAAAGTTGCGCACAATCGTCGGATACGGATGCGCTCCAAGCGCGCTACCCAGGATGTAGTACGTCTCGCGTACGTTGGTCACCCAGTCGCGCATCGCTTCGTTGATCGCATCTTTTAATGTTGCCGACCCCGAACCTACGCCGCGCACTTCCGCACCCAGCAGGCGCATGCGGAAGACGTTCAGCTCTTGGCGGCGCATATCCTCCTCGCCCATGTAGATCACGCATTCCATGCCGAACAGAGCACAGACCGTTGCGGTTGCGACCCCGTGCTGGCCGGCGCCGGTCTCGGCAATGATGCGATGCTTGCCCATCCTGCGCGCAAGCAATCCCTGGCCAAGGGCGTTGTTAATCTTGTGCGCGCCGGTATGCAGCAGGTCTTCGCGCTTCAGGTAAATCTTTGCGCCGCCTAGCTGCTCAGACATTCGCTTGGCAAAATAGAGCGGCGTCGGGCGTCCGCAATAGTGGTGCAGCAGCCCGTCTAACTCCGAATGGAAGGCCGGATCAGCGTCGGCTTCGCCATAGGCGTGTTCCAATTCGTCGAGTGCCGCGACCAGCGTCTCCGGCACGTATCGTCCGCCATAGATGCCAAACCGCCCCACCTTGGCGTCAACGGGGGAGACCATCGGCGACGTCAAACCTGCTGTGATGCTCATAATTCCTGCCCTCCATACCCATCCATCACACATAAGAAAAGCCGCGACAAGTTCGGTCGCGGCTCGCATGAATTTCGACTCAACTGAAGATTTCAGATCTGTGGTACCGATCGTTCAGATGAAGCTAGTCCGCCGAGCCCGCTATTGTGCGCCAATAGCGGAACGTAAATGCGACGCGGCTGAATGTTGCTGTCATCTTGAGTTCTACGATATATCCTTCCGGAGCCCTTACGCAACCATCTCAGCGGACTGAATGCCGCCCCGATTCGAGCAAATCCACCGGCATCGCGAGGACGGTCGCAACCCTTCGATGGAGCCAAGGGTGATTACCTTTGGTTCGCGCGGAGTGGTTACCGACACAGAACCATTTTGGTGGAAAGTGATTTTTTCGAATCCAACCTATTGCCTACCACGTCACATATGTGTAGTGTGAGAGGACTCACAAATGAAATCGATTCTCCAGTTCGGGTTCTTGTCCGTACTTGTTCTGCTGATGAGCCTGTTGCCCGCAAATGCCTTTGCGTTGAGAAACACCGGGGTCGTTCATACCCACACGCAGACCTATCACGACCGGACTCCTACCGTGCATACCCACGGCTCACGCCCCCACCGCGGCTAATACTCGTCCATCGCAGAGCAGGAAGAATCCCGACGATCAGTGCGTCTATGCCTTGCGCGCATTCGCAATGAATTGCGCGACAAGAGCGGGATTTTTCCGGCCAGGCGAGGCTTCGACACCGCTAGATACGTCGACTCCCCAAGGGGTAAGCTGTTCGATCGCCTGCTCCACATTCTGTGGTTTTAGACCTCCGGCCGCGATGATCCGAATGCTCCTTGGCGCGGAAGCAAAGATTGCATGGGCTGCACTCCAATCATAGGCTACGCCGGTTCCTCCACCTGCCGCGCCTACTTTGGAATCGATCAATACGCGGTCGACAGTCCCCAGCACCGCAAGCTGTTCGATCTCTTGCAAAAGAGCGGAAACGGAATTTGCAATATACGGACCTGACTCCCGGGACTGAGGACTTGGCTGCTCATCGATGGTCCAATGAAACGTTTGAATGATGCGGACGCTCCCGGCAAACTTACCTGCAAGTCGCTCCAATAAACGCACATCTAGTCCGCCGTGCAGTTGCACAGTGGTCAACCCCGCATCTGCAGCGATCTGAGCGATTTCCTCAGCGTCACGCGAGTAGAAGACTCCGACGCGTTCTACCCCTGCCGGCAGATGCGGTGTGATCATGGCAACCTGCATGGCGTTCACTTGCCGCTTGCTCGAGGCGAACACGAAGCCGACCGCATCCGCACCAAGCTGGGCCGCCAGGGACGCGTCCTCAAGATTTGTATTCCCGCAGATTTTCACCCACATCGCTTCGATTTCACCTCTCTGGCAAATATTCCGGGGCCAGCAACGCTGCCAGCGCCGCGCCCGGATCGGGCTCGCGCATCAGTGATTCGCCGATCAGGAACGCGTCAAAGCCGGAATCCCTCAGTCGCACGATGTCGGACGCGGTTCGGAGTCCGCTCTCGGCCACTTTCACTGCATTCGGGGGCAACAATTGTGCCAACTCAATTTGAGTCTGCGGCTCGACCTGCATGGTGTGGAGGTTGCGGCTGTTTACTCCAATGACGGTGAAGCCTAGTGCCATTGCGCGCGCAAGCTCATCGCGATCATGTATCTCGCAAAGTACATCCAGTTCCATACGATGCGCTTCCGCGTGCAGGCCTTTCAAGTCCTGATCTCCGAGTGCAGCGACGATCAGTAGAACTGCGTCGGCGCCAGCAGCGCGGGCTTCCAGAATCTGAAACCGGTCGACTATGAAGTCCTTGCGCAGACACGGGATGGTGACCGCCTCTGATGCGAGAAAAAGGTTTTCGAGCGACCCTTGGAAGAATTTCTTGTCCGTGAGCACGGAGAGCGCTGCGGCCCCCGCCAACTCAAGCGAACGCGCCAAAGCTGCTGGAACGAAGTCAGACCGGATCAGTCCTCGCGAAGGAGAGGCTTTCTTTAACTCTGCAATTACAGCGGGTCCGGAGGCCGCAGCCTTGCGCAGCGCAGCCTCAAAACCGCGTGGGCGATGCGCGGCAGCTTGGCGCTCAAGAAGTGCGACATCGGCCTTGGCGAGCCGGTCCTGCACTTCGAGCAAAGTGTGCGCGAGAATTCTCTCTAGCTGCGTCGCCATTTAGAGTTTGTCGCTGGAAAAATGTTTGGTGCCGAAGGGGGGACTCGAACCCCCACACCCTTGCGAGTACATGGACCTGAACCATGCGCGTCTGCCAATTCCGCCACTACGGCACTGCCAACCTGTTGCGAACCCTTCGATCAAAGGCCGCACACGGCAGTCATGAGTCCTTAGTCTTACAAACGCGGTGGCCCCTGTCAATTGCTCGTCGCTTGCCATACACTGAAACGGTTTGAGACCATGAACCCAGCATCGAGGCAAGCGCCCTAGAATATGACCGAACAAAAGCAGACGACACCACAGATCGGCGCGGCAGAAATTCCAGAAGAACTCGCGCTGGAGATTCGCAAACTAGCCCATGACCTTTCCAACGCGCTTGAGATCATCGTCCAGACCAGCTACCTGTTGGGGACGGTCGAGTTGAAGGAGCCGGGGAATGAATGGCTACGAATGCTCGACAATGGCGTGCGCAAGGCGCTGGATATCAACCTGGCGCTGCGAGGCTATATCAAGTCGCATACACCCCGCTAAACGATCCTGGTACTACCGCTTCGTGCCTTTCCCCGCTCGCTTTGCATTGGGTTTCTTGACGACTGCGGTCCCCGGTTTCGACTTACTATTTCTCGATGCCGAAGATGCCGCCTTGGCAGTCACCTGTTTCGCGGGAAACTTTCGTGCGGCGGGCTTCGCGGCAACGCTGTTGGAAGAAGCCGTAGTTTTTGGCGCTGGCGTGCTCCAGATACTGAGCTTTGACTCATGGGACGCGAGCAACTTCTCGATCTGCTCGAGCAAAACCCGCGTGTGCATCGGCTTTACCAGCATCTTGTCGGCGCCCATGCCCTGCCAGTCGTCCTCGGCTACTGGAAACGCTGTCAGCATGGCAATGGCAGGGTGATAGCTGGCCGACCGCGCAGCCGCGACGACCTCCATCCCTGCTGCATCGTTCTCCATACGCATGTCAGTGATGACCATGTGGTACTCGCGGGTACGAAGCTTGCTCTTGCCTTCGCGCCCCGATGCGGCGGTGTCTACATCAAATCCGCTTATTTCCAGCACAGCCTTGAGGGTGAGTAGAACAGCTACTTCATCGTCTACGAGTAAAATCCTGCGCTTCATTGAATCTCCTTGATCCCTGAGTATCGCTAACTCAATGCCATGCAACCATCCAATATTGCCCCACGCAGCCGTCTTCTGCAACACTGGAGCCATGGTGCGTGTGGGCGTTGACGAGAACCTTGCGGGGGAACTGTTGGCGGATTTTCCGTCTGAGGCCAAGATCGTCCGGCTGCCTAGGAGCATTCCATCTCCGGTCGATGTCGACTTTTGGATAGTTCCTTTTTATCGCAAGGACGCGGCAACAGCATTTCTCCAGCTACGCGGTGTCAAGGTTGCGCAATCTCTGATGGCTGGTGTGGATTGGATTTTGCCCTGGCTTCCGCACGAAGTGACGCTGTGCGATGGCCGCGGCATTCACGATATCTCGGCTTCGGAGTGGGTGATCGCCGCAATCATGGCCACGATGAAGCGTTTTCCGCTGTATCGCGACCTCCAGAATAAGCAGCAGTGGAAGGGCTTTGCGACGGTGACGGATGGGTTCCTCAGCGAATCAGGCCCGTCACGCGGACAATACACGGTGCTGGCTGAAGACCTTGCCGGCAAGACGGTGCTGATCGTTGGCTACGGATCGATCGGGGAGGCGATCGAGGCGCGGCTTACACCATTCGGCGTGAGTGTCGTGCGCGTGGCACGCAGCGCGCGTGATCAGCCAAAGGTGAGCGCAGTCTCAGATCTACACGCACTGCTTCCGATAGCCGACATCGTCGTGCTGATCGTTCCGCTGACCGCTGCGACGCACGGTCTCATCGGCGCAACCGAGATAAGTCTGATGAAACCTGGAGCCTTGCTGGTCAATGCAGCGCGCGGCCCGGTGGTTGTGACCGATGCTTTGGTCGAGGCTCTTGAGCAAAGGCGGATCCGGGCCGTAGTGGATGTGACTGACCCTGAGCCGTTGCCCGACGGACATCCGCTGTGGTCAGCGCCCAACTGCATGGTCACGCCTCACATCGGCGGATCAACTCCGGAGTTTATCCATCGTGCTTTCGGGTTTGCGGCTCAGCAGGTACGTCGATTTATCGCCGGCAAGCCATTGGATAATGTCGTGACAGACGCCGGGTATTGAAGGTCGTGGTTTCGGTCACGCGACTGGTTCGTCCTCATCCAAATCCTCTTCTTCCTCATCGAGGTCCTCTTCGTCCTCTGGCTCCTCTTCCTCGTCGTCTTCGATGATTATGTCGTCGTCTTCCTCATCGTCCTCATCCGCGTCATCTTCATACTCTTCGGGATCTTCCTCTTCTTCTTTCTCGTCAAGGTCGTCTTCGCCCTCCTCAGGCTCGTTTTCGCCCTCCTCGTCAACCGTTGCTGCGAGGATATTTTCGCTGGCAAGGCAGGATAAACGGCGAGATAAGCCGACCTTCGTTGACTCAGGGAAAGTAGCGACAGATGGGGGGATCGGCGCGAGGTCGTCTGAGACTTGCATGAGGTTTCTCCTTGAAATCCGAGGTTATGGTCAGTTGGACGCTTGCAGCGCGGCTTGTGGTGCAAGCATTCTGAAAAGTATGTCAGGAAGAATCAGCCGTTACGCGTAGCACCGGGGCAGCAAGATGCTCGCGATCTAGCCATACCATACGCTAACGTTCAGGCGGTGTGGAGGGCGGATTCGATGTGTGAATTGACCTCGGCCTGCGCGAATTCAGCAGCGACCCGGATGCCATTCATCACGGCTTTCTCATTGGAAGAGCCGTGGCCAACGATGCAGACTCCGCGAACACCAAGCAGCGGAGCTCCGCCGTATTCGGAGTAGTCGAGGCGTTTCTTGAAATCGTTGAAGGCCCGGCGAGAGAGCAGAGCGCCAACCTGAGAAGTGACCGTCGATTTGAGCGCCTCACGAAGCAGTGTGCTAACTAGCTTAGCGGTGCCTTCGCAGGTCTTGATGGCAACGTTTCCGACAAAGCCGTCGCAGACCGCGACATCAGTGCGGCCGTTGAATAGGTCGCGGCCTTCGACGTTTCCGATGAAATTGATCGCAGCGAGGTCGCGGAGGAGCGGGAAGGTGTCGTGGGTAAGCTGGTTGCCCTTGGAATCCTCTTCGCCGATGGAAAGCAGCCCAACGCGGGGATGAGCGATATGGAGCACATTGCGGGCGTACATATGGCCCATCACAGCGAACTGGAGGAGGTTGTCGGGATCGCAGTCGACGTTTGCGCCAACGTCGAGTAGGAGTGAAGGGCTGCCGGTGACGGTTGGTACGATGGTGGCCAGCGCTGGCCGATGGACACCGGCCAACATGCCGAGCACCATCTTCGCTGTCGCCATCGCGGCGCCTGTGTTGCCGGCTGTGAAGAAGCCTCGGGCTGAGCCTTCGCGAACCATACGCAGGCCGACGCGCATAGACGAATCGCGCTTGGAACGGACTGCCTGGGCGGCTTTGTCATCCATGCTAATCCACTCTGAGGCGTGGACAATGTGTATATTTGGCTCCGCCGATCCAGGCCAGCGAGGCGCACGCAGGGCGCGGTCAAGCGCCGGGCGCAGAATCTCTTCGGGTCCAACCAAATGGACCCGCACATCGAAATGGCGGCAAGCAAGGACGGCCCCGCGAACCTCAGGATCTGGGGCTTTGTCGGAACCCATTCCATCTACAACGATGTCGATCGGCATCAGGAGGGGCGTACGGAGACAGCGATTAGCTTGCTGCCTTGACTGCGATCACTTCGCGGCCCTTGTATTGACCACACTTGCGGCAAACACGGTGGGGAAGCTTGCGTTCGTGGCAGTTGGGGCACTCGGAGGTGCTGACCGGGGTGAGGAAGTCGTGGCTGCGTCGCTTAGCGGTGCGTTGTTTGGAGTGGCGGCGTTTCGGATTCGGCATTGCGGTTCCCTTTCAAATGGCCGGCGCAGCGGGGTGCGACGCGCTGCAGGTGTGGCCTGATGGAGCGGAGATCTTGTTCTAGCTGGACTTGACTGTACTGGCCAGGCCCGCGAGCGCGTTCCACCTTGGATCCGATACGGTGTCGCATTTGCAGGTTTCCAGGTTCAGATTGTGGCCACAGCGCGGGCAAAGTCCCTTGCAATCTTCTTTGCAGAGCGTGCGACTGGGCAGGGAGAGAAGCACCTGTTCACGCACGACATCCTCAAGCGAAAGACCGCTTTCTTCATAGTACCCGATTTCTGTCTCGTCGAGGGTAATTGCTCGCTCTCCAGACACGGCATCAGCAGCCTGAGGGCGGAAGATGAGGTCAAAATTACCGGCGACCGGGGTGGCGACTGGCTCGACGCAGCGGGCGCATAGGAGCTCAAAGTCCCCTTGGTAGGCAGCACGAATGCGGATGTCGGCAATCTGCTCGCGATGTCCACGGTTCTCGACGATGAGATCGGCGCGGCCGGTGACCGGCAGGGGGCCAACTTGGGTGATGTCCGGGGCGTACTCGAGAGCGCCGGCTGGGATGGATTCGGAAAAAACAAGGGGTTCTTGTTCAAGTTGGGACGGGGTAATGATCACCTCTTAAAGGTATGGCGTTGTCGGGTGCAGGTCAATGGGCTTGCTGGCAGGGGTAATTTCCACGGTTCAGGGGGAGAGGGCGTAAACGAAGATAGCCACTCCGGCTCCTGTAGATGACGCTCTAAAATCACGCGGCACGCGGCTTGCTACCGACTGGCGGATTGTCAAGGGGCCGCAAGAAACATGCGAATGGCGGCGACACCTGCGGCTCCGGCGGCAACGGTCGCAGGCGTGTTTTCCTCCGTGATACCGCCGAGGGCAAGAACTGGAGTGGGAGATGCGGTGGCGCAGGCAAGATGAAGAAGGTTGAGGCCGATGCCCTCGGAGACGGAGGTTTCGGTAGGGCTATCGGTTTCCGTGGTCGAAACCACCTTTTCAAATACCGGACCAAAGAGGATGAGGCTGGCGGCCGCCTCGCGCGCAGGCCGGATGTCACTAAGAGTATGGCAGGAGACGCTGATGATGGGCTCTGGCAACCCGGCGGAGGCATAGAGTCGGCGAACATCAGCGGGAGTAAGCGACCCGGTAGCCGAGGTTAGATGTACTCCGTCCGCTCCAACTGCTACAGCGACGTCAGCGCGTGAGTTGATCAGCAGCTTCGGTGCATTTTTGTAGGAGCGAAGGATGGTAAGTAACTTGCGAGCGAGCAAGGCCAGCGCTCCGGCTTCAAGGTCTTTTTCTCGGAGTTGTACAAAGTCGACGCCCGTTTCTGCGAGCCCCTGCGCCTGCCGGAGGAAAGCTTCTTCTCGAGAGGACTCCTCGACTGATGTTCGTAACCGGGCAGTAATGGCATAGCGCAGCATAGTTTCAACGTGGAGCGAAGGGTCAAGGCGATGCGTTTCCACTTCTATGCGATGGAAGAGGGATCTAATAGGTTGTCCAGCCAATAAAGGGCGGTATCTGCGGTATAAATGCCAGCCCTGCTCTAGATTCAGTGCGCACATATGACTGGCCGCCCGGCCCTGCCAGAGTGGCAGTCTTCGTGGGGTGGCTGTGGTACTTTCAAGGCAGGTAACGACCCCTAATCCACTGAAGCTTGAGCACCAAAAGGAACATCAACTGGCATGGAGCGTACTTACGATTTGATTGTTATTGGATCCGGTCCCGCGGGACAGCGGGCGGCGATCTACGGCTCCAAGTTGGGCAAGAAGGTTGCAGTGGTAGAGTCGCGCGAGGTGGTGGGCGGCGCATGCATTAATACAGGGACAATTCCCTCGAAGACGATGCGCGAGGCGGTCCTGCATCTATCCGGCTATAACTACAAATCAATTTATGGAATGAACTACCGGGTGAAGGAAAAGATCACCATGGCGGACTTGGCTTTCCGCGTGCAGCATGTGATCAAGACCGAAGTGGATGTCACCGAGGCGCAACTCTCGCGTAACAACATTGAAATGCTGGTGGGAATTGCGAGCTTTCAGGACGCGACCCACGTTAGGGTGACCAACTCCCGCGGGACGAACGTATATGAAACTCGGAACGTGCTGATTGCGACAGGCACAAAACCCGCGGCATCGGATAAAGTCCCGATCAACGGGCGCAGCATCATTAACTCCGACCAGGTGCTGGAACTGTTAGGACTGCCAAAGTCATTGATCGTCGTCGGTGGCGGTGTGATTGGCGTGGAGTACACCTGCATGTTTTCGGCGCTCGGAGTCCGCGTGACGCTGATCGAGCGGCGGCCCAGGCTGCTGGAGTTTGCCGACCAGGAGATAGTTGAAGCACTGAGCTATCATCTGCGCGATGCACGAGTCACTATGCGTCTGAATGAGGAAGTTGAGTCGGTGGAAGAATTGCCGGACGGCACCGTCGTTGCCAACCTCGAGAGCAAGAAGAAGGTGCAGGGCGACGCTCTGCTGTACGCCGTCGGTCGACAGGGCAATGTGGATGACTTGATGCTCGCAGCGATCGGGCTGGACGCGGACAAGCGCGGCAGGATTCCTGTAGACAAAGACTTCCGAACAAAGGTGCCCAACGTGTTTGCGGCAGGGGACGTTATTGGCTTCCCATCGCTGGCCTCGGTCTCGATGGAGCAGGGCCGGATTGCGTCGGCGCGGGCCTTCGGCGACGAGACCATTCTGTCCAATCCGAGCTTCTATCCGTATGGGATCTACACGATTCCGGAGATCAGTTTTATCGGCAAGACCGAAGAGCAGTTGACCGAAGAGGATGTGCCGTACGAGGTGGGAGTGGCATACTATCGCGAGATTGCGCGCGGCCAGATACGCGGCGATACAACGGGGCGGCTTAAGATCATCTTTCACCGTATGACGCACGCCATCCTCGGGGTCCACATCATCGGCGAAGGCGCCAGCGAACTGCTGCACATCGGACAGGCAGTGATGGCACTGGGCGGAAAACTGGACTATTTCGTGGATACTGTCTTCAACTATCCAACTCTGGCGGAATGTTATAAAGTTGCGGCGTTCAATGGACTGAACCGCGTGAGCAAGTTCGAGTAGATGGTGTAGCGATGGCAAAGATTGTCGGTGTGACTCTATCGGAGCGGGTCATCGCGGGACTGGTGGTGGACCATGCCTTGTCTGGCGGACTACGAACATTTCCCGCAGCGCATGATGACGAGTATGCGCTGGTGGAGATGCCGGCCGAAACGATCGTTGAGACGCTATGCGAACAGGTAATGGCCGCGGCGGGCAAAGAGCGCGAGATCGCGGGCGTAGGAGTAGGGGTCCCCGGACTGGTCCGTAACGGTGTGGTTGAAGAGTCGCCGAACCTGCCGCAGTTGAAGGGTGCGCGCCTGGCGGAGATGCTGGCGGCGCAATTGTGCAGTCAGGGGATCGACGCGCCGGTGTCCATCATCAACGACGCGGATGGATTCGCCGCGGGGATCGCAGCGTCGATTGGCAAGCTGGATACGGTCATACGAGTCTGGACGCTGGGCGTCGGGATCGGCTACGGGCGCTATCCGCTGACCGAAGGCGCGTGGGAGGGCGGTCACACCGTCGTCACATTGGACGACAAGGAAAACTATTGCGGTTGCGGCGGGCTTGGCCACCTCGAGGGCATCATGGGACACCGGGCTATGCGGCTGCGGTTTCTGGACATGGAACCCGAGGAAGTCTTTGAGGCGGCGAAGGCGGGCGATGCTCGATGCTGCAAGTTCAAGAATCTCTGGCACAAGGCGCTGGCGGGAGCGACGGCAACGTCAATTCATCTCCGCGGGCCGGGGAAGTTTTTCCTGGCAGGGTTCAACGTGCGGTTTGTCGATATGCCACTGCTCAAGGATTATTTGCAGAAGATGGTGAAGATGAGTCCTCTGCAAAGCTACTCGATTGAAATTGTGCAGGACTACGCTGAGACTCGTGTGATTGGCTCGGCGGTGAGCGCGGAGCAGACGGCGGCTGGCTGAGTATCACTTCTGGCAGATGGGGCAAAAATGCGTGCTGCGACCCGCGATAGTGATCTTCTTAATCGGTGTTCCGCAGACCAGGCAGGGTTGTCCCGTGCGCATGTAGACCTTGTGCTGCAGTTGAAAGAAGCCGCGCACGCCGTCGGCATCCACATAATCGGAGACGGACGAGCCACCCAGCTTGATTGCGTGGCGGAGGACTTCGGCGAGGGCCTTGCGCAAGCGGGTGAGGTCGGCGCGCGTGAGGCGACCAGCCTGGCGGCGCGGGCGGATTCCGGCGCGGAAGAGCGACTCATCGGCGTAGATATTGCCAACTCCGTGTAGCAGAGACTGGTTGAGCAGCGCCGCCTTGATTGGTGTCTTACGGCCTCGGAAGAGCGCGACGAAATCTTGTAGGGAGATGGTAAGCGGTTCGCGGCCGGGTCCGGTATAGCCGGGCGTTCCCTGCTCGTCTTTCATTGTTCGAGGCGCGGTTGCGTGGATGGACAGCCGACCGAAGCGGCGTGGGTCTACAAAGCGAATCTCGCGCTCATCCGAGAGAGAAAGGACGGCATGGGTATGCGGCGGCAGTGGCACGTCCGGTTGAGAGACGAGCAGGCGTCCAGTCATGCCGAGATGGATGAGAAACTCGGCGGGCGTCTCGACCTTCTTCAACGATTTACGCTTGACCGTCATCACGATGGTCTTGCCTACTCGGCGCACATTCTCAATGGTTGCACCGGTGAGCGTCTCCGCAATTTCGGATTCAGGCGACTTAAAAGTCTGCGGCTTGCCGCTGGTCCAGACGCTCACGATGCGCTGGCCCTGTACGCGGGCGTGGACGCCGTTGGCAACGGTTTCTACTTCGGGCAGTTCGGGCATATAGGAATTCCTTACAGCGGGTTGCGGTTAGTCGGGTGTTCTATGTATTGTTTGCTATCTATGAAGATAATGGTGCGGTTGATGATTGTGCTGGCGGGAGTGGCGATGATAGCTGGGTTGGCGATTGGCACGGGCTTTGCGCAGGGCGGCAGCGGGCCGCTCCTGCTGGTCGCGAACCAGGGCGATCATACGATCAGTCTCATCGATCCAGCGGTTGGCAAGGAGATTGCCG
>JANYLK010000179.1 GCA_025357875.1 Granulicella sp. | reverse complement strand
AACTTCAAGAGGGCCATATCCTCCTCCAGGATCACGGCTTCCCCGTCTCCTTCCGGAACGTAAAAATACGGGAACTCCCACCCCCACCCTCAAGCAAATGATTCGCCGGGCAGCGCTGGATTTGCTCCAATTCGGGCGGGTGCTCACCGTCGGTAGCCTGTCGCTTACCTTTGCAGCTCGCCGTTCTCTGGAATTCCGGGTTCGTCGAGGAGCTGAATACTGGTGGCCGGACCTAAATCTGGATCTTTCCATGACGCCATCGCCCAGACAATTCTCTTGGCCGGGGTGACTTCTATGAGCTGCGCTGTCCCGGGCCAGTGTGACGTGTCGTCGTCCCCCGCGACCCAGCAGGTAATAAGCGTGTTCCCATTAGCCAGCCGATTTGCCGTCTGGAAGTTGCCTAGCTTGTATTCGGGCGCGTCCGCCTGCGTGAATTGCCAGACCGTCTCTCCTTTTGGATTGACCTCACGCACGTAACGATTGAAGTCACCGGAGATCAGGATATTGCCATTGTGAAGTGGGACCGCCTGCCAGGGGGATTTGTCGGGAATCGTCCTGAGGACCTTTCCATCCAGATCGTATTCGACGACCTTGCCTTCGACGAGGTGCGGAACCAGCAACGTGCCAGCCTTGGTCATGCGAATGTGCCTAAACTGGCCGTGGGTCCCCTGGACTGTAGTAGGAATTGGTATCTCCTTTTCGGTCTTTCCGGAGGCGGTGTTGATGATCATCGCCTGTGCGGGATGGCCATTGCGCATGATCAGAACTCGGTCTTTGCCGATGGACTGGATCGAGTGAATTTCGGTTCCGGGAGGAGCATCGTAATGCCACAGGAGCTTTTTGTCCGGGCTTACCATTCCCGCCCCGGACATTTGCGAAAAGATAATGTTGCCGTTCGATAGCTGCGTAGCGTCGTCGAACTCTTCCCAGTTTCCCGTCTTCGCGTTCTTGAGGGGCATTGTGTATTGCCAGACGATCTTGCCGCCGCGGACGATGAAGATCGATTGCTCCTGCGGCTTGCGTGTATCCCATTCCCCCGCGTAAAGAAAGGGATGCTGGGCTGCTCCATTGCCGGGCAACACCGCCGGGGCGACTGAGCTCGTGTCGATATGGTACTTGGCGAGCAGGTATTTTTCGACTTTCTGTCGATCGGCCCAGGAAAGCGCAACGTCGTAGAGGAGGACTTCTGCGATGTCTCCCTGCCAACTACGAGCGCCGAACTGCCGATCTCGAGCCAGTTGGTTGGCCTCGACCGGGCCGGTACTCTGCATGGAGATGACACTGAGTTGCTTGGGAAATGGGATCTTGCTCGCATCCATTTCCTGCCCATTCAGAAAAGTCTTGCCATCGTGCAGATACTTGGAGAGGTGTCCACTTGGATTGGGATTGTCGTATACGACGTTGAAGATTGTGTCATCCGTCCAACCAGAGTGGAAATCATGGGAAACCGTGTCTCCCAGCACGAACCGCTCATCAAGATGATCGAAAGCGGCGGGGTCCTTGCTTACCACCCAGAATGCTGTACGGATGCCGCTAACCCGGTTGAAGGCGAAGGCAACATCATTGCCGGAGAAGCGCAGTACCGGCTGACCGCTTGAAGAGTCCTTGGCCAATTGGGGATTCGTCTGCGGACCTCTCGAATGCGGGTCCCGGCTCGCATCGTTCCCTTTGCCGCTAATATCCGTAATCACTGCGATCCCGCCGTTGATCTGCTTCACCTGCCCGGCTGAGAGCCACAGTTGCAGACCAGCCTTCGGAATGTCGGCGGGAAGGGTCTGAGGCGGATTTCCCTCACTTGTACTGGTACCTTGACCTTTTGACGAAGGATTAAATGCTAGTAACGCGATAAAACAAAACAACCGAAACCTCTTCATGCGATCTCCCAATCAAAGTAAATAGTGCTAAATAATCCCGTCGATTCGCTCAGCGGCTTCATGGATAACTATAGGCGGCCGCTGAGGGATCGATTGAGCCGGTGGCTAGACAGCCAGCGAATCCACTAGAAGCGAAGCCGTCCCGTGAATTGGAAATTCCGGCTAGTGTATGCGTTTGAAATAATGCCAGCTCCAGAGGTTCCAATACTTGCGTTTGGTTGACCAAAGTTGGGGTGATTGAATAAGTCAAAAACGTCGGCCCGGAATTCAAACCCTGCAGCTTCGCGTAGTTTACTCAGGCTAAAGGTTTTACCCAGGCTGGCATCGACATCTCTCCAGTTAGGCCCGCTCAGAATGTTTCTCCTTGAATTACCAAACGTATACGGATCAGGCTGCACAAACGCCGAAGTGTCAAACCATTTACTTATGGTTGGGTTAGCCAACTTTCCGTTACCCACACGATTCGGGAACCACGAACCGGCCAGGGAATTGCTCAGGTTGGCCGTACCCATCTTCGGAGTAAATGGAGTTCCCGCTTTGACTTGGAAGGGGCGGATATGTGCCAGCCTCCTACTAACTGGTCGAGACCTTTGGAGCTCCTAAGAAACTGACGTCCCAGCCCGAACGGAAGCTCGTACGCGACCAGAGAATTGATCGTATACGGGCTATTGAGTGTTGAGATACCGTAGTTTGCCCGGCGATTGTAAGACCGTTGATAGGTGTCCGAACGTTGACGCGGACCAACCGCTGGCTGCCGCCGTCGCGGACCGTGGATATAACTATCTCAGTTTGCGGCGCAATGATATCGACTCCGACCAGTTCGACCTGCGCGCGGATCAGTTGGTGGGTAGCAGGGCAACTGCCTCCGTTCGCTATTCCTCGAAGAACAATTATGAGACGCAGGCGGCTGATCTGACGCTGCCCAACAGCACGGCGTACGCGTACTATCGCATTCTGACCAGCAACTTCAACTCTGCCTTTACGCCGCGTCTGGCCAACGAGGTAAAGTTCGGCTTCACGCTGGAACAGGACGGCAACAGCAATCCCTTCGACGGACTTGCCTTCACGCGAAGCACCGGCCTGACGACCAGCGTTACACCGTTCTTCAACGGCATACCACATCTTAACTTCAACGGCGGGGACGCACCGGTCACCTCCGTCGGATCACGCCTCGGCTATGAAGAGCGGTCGCGCATCTTCCAGTACATCGACAACGTTACCTACACCGCAGGGGGCCACACGATGCGTGTAGGCTTTGATCTTCGTCAGTTGGCTGCGCACACCGAGGCGGGTGGAGCAACACCCTCGATCAACTACGGCAACTTCTTCTTTGACGCCGGGAACACGGCCACCGGAAACCAGTTCGCGGACTTCCTGGTTGGCGTTCCCTACCAGAATCAGAGCAACAAGATCGCTCAGGATAACAATGCGGCGGCAAAAAGCTACGCCTTCTACGCACAGGATAACTGGAAGGCGACACAGAAACTAAACCTCACCTTTGGCTTGCGCTACGAGTTCCATCCCGCGCTGGCAGCTACCAATGGTCTCGCCGGTAATTTTGACCCGTCCGTCGCGCGAACGGGCCGGCTGATCTATCCAGCGGGCTACGCCAGCACGCTGGATGTACTGGAGCTTGCGAGTGTAAACGCTTGTCCTGTCGCGGGAATAAACAACCCTTACGCAACCGGCGGCCGCATCAACGGCGTACCTTGCACGCCCGTGGTGAGCAACATAGAAGCGGGCCTCCCTAAGGGCCTTCGTAAGGCGCCGCTTCTGCGCTTCACACCGCGTTTCGGCTTCGCATATCGTCCCTTTGGCGATGACAAGACGGTGTTGCGTGGAGGTGCAGGGTATTACAACATCACCACGACGGGTGCTTTGTTTTACGCCATAGCGCAGACGCTGCAACAGAATTACCAGACGTTTACCAACCTATACTCCACTGGGTCGAATACGGCGGGCTCTGCCAAGTTTGTGCCTCCGACATTCGCGTTTCCAAATACAGTTGCCAGCGGCAAGTTTGTACCTGCGTTGGGCAGCGTCTACTTCTACAGCGCAATCGATCCGAACTGGCATGACCCTTACTCTCTGCAGACGGATCTTTCGGTCGACCACGACTTCGGACTCAACGTGGCGGGACGCATCTCGTATGTGAGCCTGCATACCTGGCACCTCGTGTGGCAGCCGCAGTTTAATCAATTGCCGCGCTCCAACACGCGAGTGTCCTCACAGGCAGCGCAGACTGACTATCCGTTCCCGAACTATTACCAGGTGACTGATCGCAGCACATCGGCGCACGCGGACTACCAATCTATGCAATTGGAGTTTACGCGCAGGATGAGCCACGGTTTATCATTCAACACTGTCTACACACTGGCAAAAAACCTTTCGGACAACCAGGGTAGCGCCGGTAACTTCAACTCGGCAGGATTTGTGGATGAGCAGGGCGGCTATAGCGCAACGGATAGCTTCGATCGGCGTGTTGATTACGGCAACGTTGCTGCCACAAGGCGGCATCGTTGGCTCACTACCGCCATATATGAACTGCCCGTGGGGCGAGGCCGCATGTTCGGCAACAAGATGAACGGTGTTGCCGACGCACTCGTCGGCGGATGGCAGATCAGTAACATTTTTCTGTTGCAGAGTGGTCCATTTCTGACAGCGTACTTTCCGGCTGGCTCCATCGATCCTTCAGGCACTGGTTCGGGAACATACGTAGGTGGTGCAAACCAGCGGCCTGACCGCATTGCAGATGCAAATAGCGGGCCACGCAGCCGTGACCACTATTTCAATCAAGCTGCTTTCGCCTGTCCTGGCAGCACCAACCCGGCTTCAATCGCGACCTGCGATGTGGGTGTTGGCTCACTCCCCATCGGGCGCTTCGGCTCAGAAGCGATAGGGGATCTGCGCGGCCCGGGCACCGTCAACTTTTCGACAGGCCTGAGCAAGTCTTTCCGCATTCGTGAGAGCGTGCATGTCCGTGCGGAGGGCACCTTCACCAACGTACTCAATCATACAAACCTGGCAGACCCCATACTCAATCTCACGTCGAGCAGCTTCGGCAAGATCACGCAGGCGCGCGGTTCCGACTTCGGAGGAAACCGGACGGGCCAGGTCTCTTTGCGGGTGGAATTTTGAAACAACACGGCGTTGTTGCCAACTGGCTGCGCCGTAAATTATTAAGTAAGGAGCAGAACCATTTCGTCAAGAACATTTATGGGTTGGCGCAGATCGCCATTGAGCTTTGCTTATGGAAGCGAAGCGTTTGGGTCGCAATGTTTGACACTCGTCGCAGCTCCGCTTCGGCCGTGTAAAGCATCTCGTGTATCTGCCCGATATCGTTGCTGTGACGCGAAAGGTATAAGAGATTCGTTACTGCCTGAAGCGGGTTATTAATCTCATGCGCAACGGAGGATGCCAGACGACCTCGCAGCAGCAAGCTTTTCGCTTTGCAGCAACGCTTTTCGGGTTTTTTTTGCGGTGGGATATCGCGAATGATGACAGATAACCCAACACGGTCCTGAAGCTTCCATGAACGGCGTGAGACGTACCGACACATCGATCAGCCGCCCATCGCGGTGAAGCGCGAGGGTTTCTCTGTATACCTCCGCACCTTGCCGCAGTCTTCAGGGGGCGGCAAGTAACGTCCATCTACAAGAATGAATACCAATCAGCGAGGGGACGCGTGGAGGATGCGAGCCACTGGCCCCCTGCCGCCTAAACACTCCCGCATGGCTTGCCGTTGACTCGCACGTACCGGTCCACCGTCATCGCCTTATCAAAGTCATCTTTCGACATCACCCAGGGCGCACCGAAGTAGAGCTAAAGCGTGTTCACCCTCTCCTTGAAGGCCTCTGGTGTAATTGCACGGATTTTAGCCTCGCTGCACACTAAGCATGATTGGATCGAGGCGGGAAAACTGGTGTTCGATTACGATATCGGCTTCTTTCCATTCACGGGCGACCCACCTGCTGCCGAAGAGGTAAAATCACCTGACTCAGTGTCGAAGGAAGGCATCCTTCTGCCGTCTGTCAGCGGTTTCCGCTAGACATTTGATATCGCCCTGGCCGCCTTCCAGATACGAGCCGTCGGGCAGCCTGGTCGCTTCGGGTGCCTGTTTTTGGGAAGTGTCGATCCTCGATAAGGCCTGCTAGGAAGCGACCGTGTCAACTGGGTGAGATCGACCACGCAGGCTGGGGCATGTCGCAAAGGCTGGTTCATTTTCCGCCGGTCAATACTGCTAATGAGCCTCACGCGTCACTTTGGTCCCACGGCACCCTATCAAAAAATCAAGGTCAGCTCCTTCAGACGCTTGCATCACATGTTGAACATACATGAATTGATATCCACTTGACGCGACCGGCTCGGGCGGGCGCCACTGCGCCTTTCGACTGCTCAGTTCTTCGTCTGAGACATCGAGATGTAATCGCCGAGCGGGGACATTGAGATCAATAAAATCACCCTCTCTGACGAGAGCCAATGGTCCGCCGGCGGCTGCCTCAGGACAAACGTGAAGAACTACTGTTCCATAGGCGGTTCCACTCATGCGCGCATCAGAGACTCGAACCATGTCGCGAACCCCACGTTCCAGAAGTTTTCGGGGCAGCCCCATGTTTCCCACCTCTGGCATGCCGGGATAGCCCTTAGGCCCGCAATTCTGTAACACCAGGACTGAATTCTCATCTACGTCGAGGTCCGGGTCATTAATCCGGCGCCTATAGTCTTCTATATCGCGGAACACAACTGCTCTCCCTCTGTGCTGCATAAGAGACGGAGAAGCAGCCGAGGGTTTCAAGACTGCGCCGTCCGGTGCAAGATTGCCACGCAGCACAGCAATACCTCCATGCTCGATCAGGGGGGTTTCAAACGGTCGAATCACCTCCTGATTCCAAACGGGCGCATCTTTAACGCTCTCTCCGATTGACGCGCCGGTGACCGTCAGTGCAGTTGAATGAAGCAGACCCCTCGAATCCAAGATTCGCATCACAGCCGGAAGCCCGCCAGCGTAGTAGAAATCTTCCATCAAGAAGCGTCCCGAGGGCATGAGGTCAACTATCGTTGGAATATCGTTCCCGAGTCGGTCCCAATCGCTGAGTGTCAGAGGGACTTCGATTCGTCCAGCAATTGCAATCAGGTGGATGACGGCATTCGTTGAGCCTCCGATTGCGCCGTTAACGCGGATGGCGTTTTCGAATGCTTCTATAGTCAGGACTTTAGAAAGTGTGAGGTCCTCGCGGACCATTTCAACAATGCGGCGTCCAGCCATGTGTGCCAGGACTGCGCGCCGGGCGTCTACAGCGGGAATTGCTGCGTTTTGCGGAAGTGCAATCCCTAGCGCCTCGACCATCGACGCCATCGTCGATGCTGTCCCCATGGTCATGCATGAACCTGCAGAACGAGACATACATGCCTCTGCTTCATTGAATTCAGGTTGTGTAAGGGTGCCGGCTTTCAGTTCTTCGCTCAATCGCCATACATCCGTACCCGAGCCAATATCTTTGCTTTTATACTTACCGTTTAACATTGGGCCACCGGAGACGACGATTGTCGGGAGATTGCAGCTGGCTGCGCCCATTACCAGTGACACAGTCGTCTTGTCACAGCCGCACAGAAGTATGACACCGTCGATCGGGTTCGCGCGGATGCTTTCTTCGACGTCCATACTCACAAGGTTGCGAAAGAGCATTGCTGTCGGCCGAAGGGTTGATTCACCGGTAGACATAACAGGGAACTCGACTGGAAGGCCGCCAGCTTCCCAAACACCCCTTTTGACGTGGTCAGCGAGGGTACGCAGATGTGCATTGCATGGAGTCAACTCTGACCATGTATTACAAATACCTATTACGGGTCGACCATCGAACACGTGTGTTGGCAACCCTTGATTCCGCATCCATCCGCGATGAATGAAACTTTCTTTGTCGTTTTGTCCGAACCACTCAGCAGAACGGAATAATCTCGGTTCTATTGCCATGTAACGACTCCTCTGCAGCGTCTATTTGCCTCACTCCCATTGCCGCGTTACTGATGTTCAACTTGGTTTCCGCACAAGTATCGTGATCCCAAGGAAAAAGGGCAGACTCTAAGATCGTTTGTGGAAAGTGCGACACAGATCTCCAACCCGAACTAAAGGCCATTAGTATCGTTGACACGATTGCATACAATGTGTATTTTACACTAATCAAACGCTGGCAAAAAAGACGCTTCGAGCATGGGCAGCTGCTTTAGGATGGCCCGACTACTTAGCGATGGTTATCAGGCGAGTCAATGGGAGCAAACATGAGCGATCGTAGGCAATTTATAAGACTGGCAAGTGCTCTCGGGGCGTCGTCTTGGTGTCAAGGACTGATGGCGCAATATCAGACCGTGAAGCGGGGGGCGCGTTCCAGTGCTGAATCCATTGATCAGACTAGTCCTACCGGAATAGCTGACTTGATCGTCCTCGAGAATTCCGAGATGCGACTTGAAATCAAATCCAACGGAGCAGCGCATAGTCTGATTCACAAGCCTACGCAACAGGAATGCTTGGCCAAAGATAGCGGCGAAACAATGTTTCATGTGACCCAATACCGTCCGTATGACAATGAACTACAGCTCGCATATCCGGGCAAGGCAATCGACTTCGCTTCGAATCATGTTAAACAGAAAGACAATCGACTGATCGTGACGTTTGAGAGTGTGGGGTATGAGGCCACCATTCGAGTCTCCATCACAAGTGCCTATATTGCATTTCGCTTGGAGAGCTTGCGGTATGTGGGCTTTACAGCGCTTCGTCCGAAGGAAAAAACTCTTATCGACGAAACTATGTTTGTGCAACTGCCCATCCTTAATCGCAAGCGTCTCGGAAGATGGCTAAACGTCATGTGGGATGAAGAGGTTGCGGTAAATCTTTTGGGTACAGATGCCGCTACTCAAATCGATGCGAAAACGCGCGACCGTTATACGCTATTCCAAGCGGGCACGATGAACGACGTACAACTCGAAGGCCCGGGCGCAGCGCTTATAACTACAACACCATCGCAACTCCTCGACCGAATTGCAAAAGTGGAGGAAGACTTTGACCTACCCAGAGGCGTTGAGAGCCGACGTCGCGAGGAATCGAAATATTCCTACTATCAAGCGATGGACTTAACGCCAAAGGATGCCGAACGCCAGATCCATTTCGCCAAGATGGGCGGGTTTAGATTGATGAGCGTATACTGCATGGCATTTTCGGATGCTGTCGGCCATTTCCCATGGAAGGCTTCGTACCCACGAGGCATGGAAGACCTGAAAGATGTCGTCGCGAAAATCACGGAGGCTGGGATAGTTCCCGGATTCCACATTCTCTACACGATGGCGAATGAGAACGACCAGTACTTTTCGGGTAATGTTGACCCACGACTAAATCTACTTTACAGCTATACGTTGGCAAAGCCGATAGAAGCCGAAACCACTTCCATTGCTATCGAAGAGAACCCGAAGCTGTGCACAATGGCGGAAGGGAGAAGGGTGATTCGGATACAAAATGAGCTGATCAGTTATGAGCGCTATTCCGTAACTCCGCCATATCAGTTTGAAGGATGCGAGCGAGGCATACTGAAAACCCAAACCGCCTCGCATGAGAGAGGTGCTCGAGTTGGGTTGCTGGATATGTACGGCGGCGGTTCTCCATCATGGCTCTTCGCAAGGTTTACTCAAAATACAAGTCTGCAAGCTGAGGTGGCCGAACGAATTCGGGCCATCTACGAGCAAGCCAAGTTCAAATTCATGTATTTCGATGGGGCTGAACAAGTGCCTGCACCTTACTGGTATACGATCCCACTCGCGCAGAAAATTGTGTACGAGACACTCCAACCGGCCCCGCTGTTTTCTGAGGGGTCCTGCAAGTCACATTTTAGTTGGCATATGATTTCTCGTGGAAATGCTTTCGACACTGCAGTGCCCGAGCAGATGAAAGGCGCAACACGAGCGTATCCTGCTGCCGAAATTCAACAGGCGGTAAACGACTTTACAAAAATTAACTTTGGGTGGGCTGGATATTGGTCGCCAAGCGAGAAGACCATTGGGACCCAGCCAGATATGCTGGAGTATATTACCAGCCGAGCGGCGGCGTGGGATTGCCCCATTTCTCTATCGCGCGGACACTCTGACCTGCTGACTGAACTGGAATCGCATCCACGAACGCCGGATAACCTAGAGGTTATTCGTCGATGGGAAGATGTGCGGGCCAAGTCATGGTTGACCGGCGAGCAGAAAACCAAGCTGAAGAATCTTGACCAGGAACATACGTTGTTAATAGATGAGAGAGGAAAGTTCGTACTGGCGCCATGGGAGCAAATCGAGATTGCGGGTAGCCTCACGGGTGTTGCCCGCGGATTCATGTTTGAGCGTGAAGGAAACGTTATTGTCGCCTATTGGCATTGTTCTGGGGAAGGATCCTTGCATCTTCCTCTCGGAGTTCAACAGGTAATTTTGATGAGAGAATTTGGCAAACAAATCCAAGTCAGTGGAACGGACAATCAGGTTTCTCTGCCTCTCGGAGAGCGCCGATATTTGAATTGTCGCAATATGTCATCGGCAAAAGTTGCAGCAGCGTTCAAAAACGGACAAATTATCTCTTAAATACAACCCCTTAGTTAGTAACAGATTTTCGGTGTTTGACCCCGCGTCCGTCGCAGTCGAGGAGAAGCTATGATTGATCGTCCGATTATCGATGGTATTCCAGCTCCGCAGGGTCCCTACGTCCCTGTAGTGCGTGTTGATAACCTGCTTTTTCTCTCCGGACAAGGACCTATCGACCCTAAGACGAATCAGTTCATGCTAGGCAGTGTCGAGCAGCAGACACAATTGGTTATGGATAATATCGGGACTATTCTCTCAAGCTGTAATGCTAGTTGGGGCGATATTGTCAAATGTTCGGTATTTCTTGCGGATGCGAATGACTTTGCAGCAATGAACAGGGTCTACGCTACCTATTTTCTAGACCACAAGCCCACGCGTACGACGATCGCTTCAATCCTGGTTGTGCCTGGGATGAAAGTAGAGATTGATTGCATCGCATATTGCCCACTCAACCGACCTGACGAAAAAGCGACCTACGTCTATCAGGGGTCGACGAGTTGATTGTTCATGCGCAGGATGCACATCGCAGGGTCCCTTCGGCAAATCCGTCTAGAAGAATACCGATTGGGCCGATTTCCTCAGAAGCCAATCCGTGTCTTGCGGGCTGAGGAAAGGCAAGCCGTTGCGCACTAAGTCCAGAGAGGCAGCATAGGTATGGGGTGATTGAACCTGGTAAGGAGAATCCGATCCCCACATGAGTCTCTGTGGGCCATACGAATCATAAAGTGCCTTAATCAAGGGAACTAAATCGCTGTATGGCGGCAGCTTTTTTCCCAGCGCATAAAAGGCCGATACTTTGACATGTACACGCTGGTGACGCGATAGACGGCATAGCGAGGCAACGTCTACATCGCGCACGCGGCCAGCCATGCCGATGCGGGCTATGTGATCGATTGTCAGGGTGGTGTCTGGAAATTCTGCGCACATGCGATCCAAAGAGGATAGGTCGGCAGGATTTATCAGGGAACAAATAGCCATCTGTTTCTCCGCGGCAAGGCTCCACAGCCGGCGCATATCTGGCATTCCCAGCCAACCTGCGGGATGACTGCCCTGTACGATGCGAAAGCCCCTCACTCCCAACGTTCGGAGCCGTGACATTTCATCACCCAAAGAAAGTGAAGCGCGATCCACTACAGCTATCCCAGAAAACTGTGAAGGATGAAGTCTAATGGCGTCGAGCATGTACGAGTTGTCGGTTCCGTAGAAGCTCATTTGCACGAGGACAATTCGCTTCACCCCGACGGGCCGAGCAATAGATAATAAATTCGAAGGGGTGAAAGTAGTGGGTAATTCCTTAGGACCATCGTAGGCGGGATCATAGGGAAAACTCGCGTTCGCTGGTTCCCAAACGTGGACATGAGCGTCGATATAGTCTTCGCTAGGCATATTGGAAGGCCGTTGCGCAGCGAGATTCGCCGCGATAACGAATCCACCCAACGCCTGCCTGCGCGTCCAATTTTGCATATCTCCCTCGCCGGAGCAATTGCTCGCAAAACGCCTAACAAGCTTGAGTCGGCAGTGTAGCATAATGCAGAATGTATGCACTGTCTCATTCGTAAATTATGAGTTCAAGAATTGGAGGATTCAAAATGTCTCTAGGGTTTCCACCGAGCTTCGACACATCTGTTCTTTCTCTTCTCGCTGACTTAGTCCGGATCAACAGCGTTAATCCTGCTTATGACGGGGGAAAGCCGGAATTGGAAATGGTCGACTATTTGAAGGGCTATTTTAAACGTCATTCGATCGAGACATCGCAACACGAAGCTTTTCCGGGTCGTCCGAACCTCATAGCTAAACTACCTGGAAAAGATGCTTCTCGCCGGCTGGTCTTTGAGGCGCACACTGACACTGTTTCGGTTGGTGGGATGACTATTCCTCCGTTCGATCCTATGATTATCGACGGCCGGCTTTACGGACGAGGGTCCTGCGATACAAAGGCTGGCCTCGCAGCAATGGCGCACGCGGCTGCATCTATCAAGCAAGATGGGCTCGTGCCTCCCTGTGAAATTTGGGTGGTTGCTGCGGCCGACGAAGAATTTTCATTCGGTGGTGTACGCCGACTGCTGGACGATTTGGAAGCAACGGCGGCTGTCATTTCGGAGCCAACGGAGATGCGAATTGCCGTTGCGAGTAAGGGTGTTGTGCGGTGGCGTATCGAATGTCGCGGTAAAGCCGCGCACAGTTCGAAGCCGGACATGGGAATTAACGCGATCACCGGAATGGCTCGGATAATTATGGCGTTTGAGGCAGATAGCGTCAGGCTCAGGTCTACGACCCATCCTCTCCTTGGGAGTCCGACGCTGAACATTGGGCTGATCGAAGGTGGGCGGCAAGTGAATGTTGTCCCTGATGTTTGCGCTATCGAATTGGATCGGCGCATGCTTCCGGGCGAGAAGATTTCAGAAGTGCTGGCCCATTACCGTAGTTTGGTCGATAGCGACCTTAATGTTCGGTTCGACATTCCAATGCTCGAAGATGAGGCGCTGGAGACATCCTGTGAAGCGGAGCTTGTTCGGGCCGCAGTTCGCGTCGCAGAAGATTTAAGGATGAACTCGACTCCAGTCGGAGTTCCTTTCGGAACCGATGCGAGCAAGTTCTCCCGCGCTGGCATTCCAAGCATTATTTGCGGGCCCGGAAGTATTGATCTTGCACACGGCGCAATCGAATATATAGAAATTGAGCAGGTTGCTCAGGCTGTGAAATTCTACAGGGGTCTTATGCTCGCCTTTATTTAATGATGAAGGCTCAGATACATCGCTAATGTATACTGAATGTATACATTCTGCTCTATGGAGTGACACATGATGTCGCAGACACGAGTTTCACGGCGCAATCTGTTGAAGGGTTCATTGGCGCTGGCAGGCACGCAGATACTCGCATTGGCCGGTGGCGAGCAGGCGACCGCTCAATCTCCAACGGATCAATATACGGTGGCGGCGCCTCCAACCACCCCCGAAAAAGGACATTACACGGGTTTGCCATTTCGGCATATTCACCTGGATTTTCACACGTCGCCGGCGATAACAGGTGTGGGCAAAGATTTCGATCCAGCCGAATTTGCAACGACTTTGCAGCAAGCGGCAGTAAACTCAATAACAATTTTTGCAAAGTGTCATCATGGGATGGCGTACTATCCAACCAAAATCGGGGTCCAGCACCCGAACTTGAGCTTTGATTTGTTGGGTCAAATGATTGAGGCTTGTCATCGCAAAGATATTCGTACTCCGGTTTACATAAGCACGTTGTACGATCAGCGTGCCTGGCGCGAACATGGCGATTGGAGGGCACTCAACGCTGACGGTTCGGAAGAAGGACATCGAGGGGGTGCAGGTCCGACTAAGGCACAACTTGGGCGTCTATGTGTAAATACGCCATACCTAGACTACCTATCCGCCATGGCTGGGGAAGTGTTAACAAACTATGAAGCGGATGGAATTTTCTACGATAATTTTCTATACGACCCAACTGGGTGCTCGTGCGCGGCTTGTGTTGCGGAAAGAGAACATTTGGGGTTCGACTCGCGCAAACAAGAGGACCGAGTAAAACACATGCATCTTGTGATGGAACGAACGATGCAGAGATTGGTAGCTATCGCACGGGAAAAAAGGCCGAAGGCAACCTATTTTGTCAATGGACCCCTGAACCTCCGTCAGGATCCCAAGTTCCTGCGTCAATCTCTCAACGACATGACCCACATTGAGATTGAATCCCTGCCCGGCGGGCTCTGGGGTTATAACTACTTCCCGATGGCTGCGCGGCGGCTTCGCAACCTCGGACTCGAGACAAGGGGAATGACTGGCGCGTTCCATCGCAGTTGGGGAGATTTCGGAACCGTTCGCAACCAGGCCGCATTGGACTACGAGTGCTACTCGATGCTGGCGCAGGCCACGATGTGTTCAGTCGGTGATCATTTGCATCCGGGCGGACGTTTGAATGGCATTACATACGACAGAGTTGGTCGAACTTATCGAAGTGTAGCTGCAAAAGAGCCGTGGTGTCGCGGCGCGAAGGCTGTCACTGAAATTGCGTCCTTGATGACCTATGAGGGTACTGACGGTGTTGATTCAGATTTAGGCATAGCGCAGATGCTGACGCAGCTTCGTCATCAGTTTGACCTGATAGACGCGGAAGCAGATTTCAACAAATATAAGTTGCTAATACTTCCGGATAGTCATCAACTGGATAACGATTTGCAGGGGAAGCTCATGGCCTACCTCAACGGCGGAGGGAGATTGATCCTCAGTGACAAATCTGGCTTGGACCCTGCGGGTGAGCGGTTCGTTTTGCCAGTTGGGGCAGAATATATGTCCCGATGGAAGTTTGAAGATCAATATCTCGAGGTTCTCGACTCCGAACGTAATGGGTTTCCGCACATGATTGAGATTGCGTATGAAACTGGCGCGGCTGTCTTACCAGTTTCGGGGGGTACATCAATTGCGCGTTGCTGGCGAGCTTATTTCGATAAAGAGTATGACCATTTTCAGGTTGAGCAAACCCCACCATCGCAGCCCACGGAGTATTCTGCTATGGTCGCGACTTCTAACACGGTTTATTTTGCGACCCCAATCTTTCGCACCTATGCCCGCTTCGGGTATTCGTTCTACCGCGATCTTGTGGCGAACGCTATGCGACGTTTGTTGGCCGACCCGCTAATCGTGGCTGAAGGGCCGTCGACGATGCAAGCTACAGTAACGGAGCAGTCGAGCCGGAGGATTGTGCATCTTTTAAACTACATTCCCGAGCGCCGCACTCCAACCCTAGATATAGTTGAAGATGTCAACCCATTGCGAGATGTCAAGATCCGCCTTCGAATGAGCGGACGGCCTGCAAAAGTCTACCTTGCTCCAGAGAGACAGGACCTTAAATTCACATGCGTCAATGGGTATGCCGAGACGGTAGTGCCGATATTAGCGGGTCATCAAATGGTCGTATTCGAAGGCGTCTAAGTGTGTAAGTGGATACCAGGAGATAAATTCCAATAAATCATTGAAAAGGGCCCTGGACAGTCGGTCAGGACGTAGTGTAATCGTCCTCCCTGCAACACCCGCTTGGATCAAAGTTCTCCTAAATCGATCTGAGAAAAGGGAAGCTGATATGACCTCCCTCGCGGGCTGTCTTCTTGCCACTGTTCTTTGATCTGATACCGTGGGTTGAATAGGTTAATAGAGGGCTGTGACAAATTATGTCAATGAAAGCAGTATCAAAAAAGCCAAAGAAGGGTAGTGAAGCGGATCGAGTATACCGACTGCTGAAGAGCTGGATACTGAATTGTCGTTTTCGTCCCGGGGACTTCCTTCCTGAAGTTGAAGTCGCTGCTCAATGCAAGACGAGCAGAACTCCCGTTAGAGAAGCCTGCAATCGCCTTGCAGAGGAAAAGTGGCTTTCAAGGATTCACAACAAAGGTTATATTGTCAGTCCGATATCCGTGGTGGAGATCATGGAGGTATACCAGTATCGGAAGTTGCTGGAGTGCTTTGCGGCTGAACGCACGGCTCAAATCATTACTCCAGCGGATATCGCATCTCTGAGAAAGATTGCAGCCGTCGAAAAGGAACCGAATGCAGATATAGCCAGAATAGTCGAGGCGAATTTCGCGGTACATGCCGGAATTGGAAGGCTTGCGCAGAATCAGCGAGTTTTTGACCAGTTGACCTTGACTTTGGAATATGTGCATCGCCTCGACGTTCTTTCTACACAGCGCAATACAGAATGGGTCCCGCATGAACATATTTTGTGCGCTTTAGAAGCTCATGACGTAAAGGGAGCGCAAGCTGCCATGGCTGAACATATTGATACCGCTCGGGATCGTATGCTCCGTGTGTTTTTCCGTGGGGAAATGCCGAATCTTCAACGCTCTTAGACCTCTCACAGACCGTTCCGGATAAAGCGATTAGGACTTCGGGGAAATATCCTTCTTAGGCGTGGAATTTTCTGCGCCCGCGAACCGTCAAATACGGCGTACTTTTCTTAATTAGCTAACCGTGCAATCGACGTAAGCGTCCGGTGTTGGCCGTTTTTATGAGAGGGTTTCAGAGTTATGTATCCACACAGCGTTATGTGGATACATAACTAATCTGGTATGGGCTGAGCTGAGAGTGCGACGTTCCATGGCAGCAGTTCGTTGATCCTGCTGATGGGATGGTCGGCGATTCGTTCGAGGACTTGGTGGAGATAGAGCTCAGGGTCGAGGCCGTTGAGCTTGGCTGATCCGAGCATGGAGTAGATGGCTGCGGCTCGTTCGGCGCCCGCGTTCGAACCAGCGAAGAGGAAGTTTTTGCGTCCCAGCGCGACCACGCGCAACGCGCGTTCGGCGGCGTTGTTGTCGATCTCCAGTTGTCCGTCGCCGATGTAGCGCGTGAGCGCAGTCCAGCGCGAGAGGGCGTAGCGGATCGCGGCCGCCGTATCGGATTTGCGGGAGAGTTTGGCGAGCGTGGCTTCGAACCAGATGTGCAAGTTGGCGAGCAGAGGTTTTGCTCTGGCCTGACGGATGGTCTTGCGGACTTCCGCCGTGCTTCCTCTGATCTCGGCTTCGATGGCGTAGAGTGCGGCGATGCGCTCGATGGCTTCGGTCGTGATGGGCGACGGATGCGCGATATGGATCTCGTGGAACTTGCGCCGCGTGTGCGCCCAGCACGCTACTTCAACGATGGTTCCATCTGCGTAGAGATGTTGGAAGCCGGCGTAGGCGTCGGCCTGGAGCGCTCCCTTTTAGAGCTTCAGGTGCTGCTTGGGGTGTTCGCCCTTGCGGTCCGGCGAGTAGGCGAACCACACGGCTGGCGCGGTCTTGTCGCCCGACGGCCGGTCGTCGCGCACATAGGTCCAGAGTCTTCCGGTCTTCGTCTTCCCGTTGCCTGGAGCGAGCACAGGAACCGGGGTGTCGTCAGCATGCAGCTTGCTCGCCGCCATCACATGGTCTCGAACGGCTGCAACCAGCGGAGCGAGCAGTTCACTGGTTGCGCCAACCCATCCGGCCAGCGTGGAGCGGTCCAGATCGACGCCCTCGCGGGCATAGATCTCCGACTGCCGGTAGAGCGGAAGATGGTCGGCATACTTCGAGACCAGCACATGCGCGAGCAGACCTGGACCTGCGAGTCCGCGATCGATGGGCCGGGACGGCGCCGGTGCTTGAACGATGCGATCGCAGGCATCGCAGCTCAGCTTCGGACGCACATGGCGGATGACCTTGAAGCAGGCCCGTACGTACTCCAGCATCTCGGCCACATCTTCGCCCAACTCGCGGAGCCTGCCACCGCAGTCGGGGCACGCATCATGGCCAGGCATGTGGGTGTGGACCTCACGCGGGAGATGCTCGGGCAGTGGGCGGCGAAAGGGCTTCGCTGGGACTGGACGTTCAGCCGGAGCGGCGGTCTGCAACTCCTCGATGGCGCTGGCCACCTGCAAGTCTTCGAGCTGGAACTGAAGCTGCTCGATCTGGCGGAGCACCTTCTCACTCTTCGCGCCGAAGAGCATCCGTTGCAGCTTCTCGACCAGCAGGACCAGGCGTTCGATCTCGCTGGCGCGTGACGTGAGAGTGGCGGTATACCGCTCATGCTGCGCCTTGAAGCGGTCCTGCTGATCGAGGATCATCGCCTTCAGCGCTGCGGGATCGAGAATGTCCAGATCGGGCAGGCTGAGGGCTGGGAACATGAGCGAAGTATGTCATAAACCGAGACCGATTAATAGCAGAAAAACAGCATGAACACAGGAGAAAACCCTCACACACTCATGACCAGTTCTGCGGTCCGAACGGGCGCTCGCCAGTCGATCCCTTCGAGCAACATCGAGAGCTGAGCGCGGGTCAACGACACCGTTCCACTGCTCGCCTGAGGCCACACAAAGCGTCCGCGTTCGAGCCGTTTGGCCAACAGGCAGAGACCGTCGCCATCGAACCACAGCACCTTCACGATGTCGTCGCGCCTGCCCCGAAAGACGAAGACGTGGCCCGACAACGGCTGCCGTTCGAGCACCGTCTGCACCTGGGCGCTGAGTCCATGAAAGCCGCGCCGCATGTCCGTCGCCCCAGCCGCGATCCAGATCCGCGTTCCTGCCGGAAGGGCGATCACGAGCGCAGGCTCTTGAGCACAGCACGAACTACACCCGGATCAACGCTGCCTTCGAGGATGATCCGAATCTCGCCCGGCAGCTCGATATGAATCGCCCCGGAGCTCAATGGAGCCGCCTCGGGAAGGTCAGGCCTCACGGGCTTTTCGTCCTCAACCAAGCTGACTGGCAACAACCTCATCGCGCTCACAGGAGCCGTTCCGAGCTTGCCGTCGCGATACAAGCGTCGCCACTGAAACACCTGGTTCGCGTTGACACCATGCTTCAGAGCCACTCGGGCCACCGAAGCGCCAGCCGCCAGTGTCTCCTCCACAACACGGCGACGCTCCACCGCGCTCCGCCGCCGACGAGGTACCGTCCCCACTACACCGCTCACACCAACGTCTGCCATCCAAACATCATCACCGCTCAACACAACCATGTACACACGGCCAACACCGGACGCTTACCAATCGATGACCTTGACACAATGTATACATGATGTATTATAGGTCTTCGGAAGCGTTTAATGAATTCCATTCTTAAAGGGCCAAGATCATGCAAGTTCTACCACCCATTCCTTGCAAGTCGCTTTTCAAAACAGGAAACTGGGCCGCATATCTAGACAGCGCTGCAGAGGGTTTACCGCTGCAGAGTTCGGGTGGCGCACTTGCGAAGTATTTTTCCGATAAATCCCTAGGATCCTTAGGACGCCCAAGCATGTTTGAGGCGGAGGGCGATACCGCCCGGTTGGCTGCGGGGATGCTCGGCACGTCGGAGCAAAATGTCGCTTTTACTGGTAATGCGACTGACGCTTTGAACTTGCTTGGAAATTCGATCCAATGGCGACGAGGCGATAGGATTCTAATCACCGATCTGGAATTTTCATCAAACGTAGTATGCTGGCTGCGCCTACGTGAACAAGGGGTCAAGGTCGAGGTTATCAAATCCAGTCACGGCATAGTTGAGCTCGAGCAATTCACGTCCCGGCTTAGTTCTTCCACGCGACTGGTATCGGTCAGTCAAGTCAGCTACAAGACCGGAACACAATTTCCTTATCTTCGCGAGTTATCGCGGGAAGTACATCGAGCAGGAGCTTTATTTGTGGTTGACGCGACCCAGGCTCTCGGACGTGTTCCTGTCTCCGTAGACGGAGTAGATTTTCTAGTCGCAAGTTCTTATAAATGGTTGCTTGGAGTGCATGGGTTAGGGTTAGTTTATTGCGACCCCGCGTTGCTGGCTGAGCTAAAACCGGGCGCCGCCGGTTGGTATTCGATAACCGATGCATTTGCTCCCGATCGCTTCGAGGAATTTACTCTTAGGCGAGGAGCCGCAAGGTTTATTGGCGGCATGCCAAATTTCCCTTCACTCTATGTCATGAGGGAAAGCCTGGATTTATTGACTCAGATGGGAGTGGAGCGGATCGACACCTATCTGAAACCTTTAGTAAGGAAATTGAGGGAAGGCATTGCTTCCCTAGGGCTTAGGGTCTTAACCCCATCGGAAGAGGCATATGCGTCAGGTATCGTCTCTTTTTCGCACGATGCTTCCGAAGAGCTAGGTCAGGCGTTGCGAGACCAAGGCGTCATCGTGTGGACCGGCGATGGCCGGGTCCGTGCCTCAGTTCATTTGTACAACGATGAGGCCGACGTCGAGACCCTTCTGAGCTGTCTGGAAAATGTTCAAAAATTAGTCGGGAGTTTGAATTGATGTGTCGACGTCCTAGGAGAAAACATGGAGAAAGTTGAGATTGGGCTTGTTGGGTGTGGCCTTTTTGGTGAAAGCCATCTCCAGGCGTTTCGTGCAATAGGGGCGGCATCGGTCACGGCCGTATACGATCCAGACCGTGTGCGGGCAGAACGAATTGCCCAGGAATTCAACATTCCAAATGTTTGCAATTCTCTTGAAGAAATTTGCGACCACCCCCAACTTAACGCAATCGACGTGGTCACTCCTGAGCATATGCATTCGGAATCGGTCTTGCGGGCCATCGGTAAAGGCAAACATGTATTTGTCGAGAAACCTCTTGCCTTAGATCTTCACCAGTGCGAGGAGATGATTGCCGCAGCCCGTTCAGCCAATCGAATCTTGATGGTTGGCCATCTGCTTCGATTCGAAACAAAATATGCAATTGTGAAAGATGAAATTGTGGGTGGGCATCTGGGTAAGATTGTGTCCATGCACGCTCGGCGTAACAGGCCCAAGAGTCTCCTGCCTCGCTATGGCCGCACTCACCCGGCGCTGGAAAATTGTATTCACGATATTGACCTCATGCTCTGGTATACGCAATCTAAGGTCAAGCGAGTTCGTGGCTATGGCCGCTCTGCAACCGGTGGGCTAAACCACGACACCTTCTGGGGAGTAGTTGAGTTCGAGTCTGGTGCTATTGGAGTGCTGGAAACGATTTGGCTCATTCCACCGTCTGCGGGCGTAATGCTGGACGATGCGCTTGAGGTAATAGGTGATAAGGGAGTGGCGAACATTCGCCTTATTCCGGGAAGCTTAGAGTTATGGCGCGAGGCTGGACCTGAGACGCCTGACGTGGGATATGATCCACGTGTAGCGGGCTCTGCTCGTGGTGCCTTGCGGGAAGAACTAGCCTACTTTTGTGACTGTGTGGGTGCCAATCGGCAACCTGAGGCTCTCAAGGCGGAAGATGCAATGGCGGCTGCAGAAATCGCGCTAGCTCTTGTTGCATCCGCAAAATCCGATAAGGAAGTCGAAATCCCTATCCGGACTAGCCGCAATGGGTGACACTTCGTCTATCGGTCTGATTTTAGTGCTGGCGGGCGGCATGGCGCAGGGTGCGTTCATGGCGCCAACTAAATGGATTCGAAAATGGTCATGGGAGAACTACTGGTTAGTATTCTCCGTAACGTCTTACCTTATCGTTCCATGGTTATTGGCGTTTATCACAATTCCCAGACTTCTTGAAATATATGCCGGCTGTCACGCCACGGACCTTGTTTCGGTAGGACTATTTGGTGCTGCCTGGGGGGTTGGTGCGCTCACCTTCGGTCTCGGCGTGGAGGCCCTTGGGGTGGCGCTAGGGTTCGCAATCATTCTAGGGGTTGCCACCACTGTTGGAACCCTAATCCCTCTTTTCTTGACCACACCGTCTAACTTTTCATCAAGGCAACTGCTGTTCACGGTGTTATCACTGGTAATTATGTTGGCCGGTGTAGCGGTTTGTTCTTTTGCTGGCAAGTGGAAAGAGAGTAGTTCTACAAAAACGTCGAACTACAATCGTGGCGTCGCTGTCTGTGTAATTTCAGGCGTTTTGTCTGCTGGGGGTAATTTGGGATTGGTTTTTGCGGGATCGATCACCAAGCGAGCCCTGGCATTGGGTATCTCTCCATCGCTTGCCCCGAATGCAGTTTGGACGCTCCTCACAATACCGTTATTTTTGTGCAATGTTGGGTACGCTTTGTTCTTGCTCAACAAAAACCATACGGGTATTAAGTTTACATCTGGACCATGGCGCAAGAATGTTGCGCTCGCAGTATCGATGGGCGTGTTGTGGATGGTAGGTCTTTCCTGCTACGGATCAGGAGCCAGAAAACTGGGAAGTATGGGTACCTCTCTGGGTTTTGCAATTTTCATGAGCAGCACCGTGCTGATGGCTAGCACGGTAGGCTTTGTGACCGGCGAGTGGCGTGATGCACCTGGCAACGCGAAGAAGCAGATGGCTATTGGCATTGTGCTGCTGATCGTGGCTATTCTTTGTCTCGCAGCACTGAATCGATAGCACGCACCCCGGAAAGCCACGGCAGCTTGTCTCGGGGTCATGCCTGTCTACTCTGTACCACGGCTCGACGTGAATAGTCGACATATCTATATAACTCAATGCAGGGGGAAAGTGATGAAAGGTGTCTTGTTACTAGGAATGTGCTTGGGCGGAGTTGGATATTGCCAAACAGCAACTCCGCTACCTCTAATATCCGTAAACAGCCAGCATTCAATATCGCAGCGTTTTTCTGATCAGGAACTTCGTGCTTTTGCTGCACTTGCGCCAGTTGACACGCACACGCATGCCTATCAAAATGCGCCAGCGTTGTTTGCTATGCTCAAGCGGCTAAACTTGCATATTGTCGATATCACACTCATCGACGATCAAGAAAAAAACCCGGAGTGGATGGATCTGGCCAAAGAGCGTCGGGACACATGGGGCGTAGTCAGCGGAAGCAAAGGATCCGCTTTTTTCTGCACAACATTCGACCCGTTTAGAGTGAATGATCCAAACTTCTCGCGTGACGCAATCTCTGAAATTAATAAAGATTTTGATCGTGGAGCTGTTGCTTTGAAGATTTGGAAAAACATTGGTGAAGAGGTGAAGGGGGTCAATGGGCAATATCTCCTGCCCGACGACCCGATCTTCGCCCCGATTTACAGAGACATCGCGGAGCACGGAAAAACTTTGATCGCACATGTGGCCGATCCCACCACCGTATTTGAAGCTCCGAATCCGGCGGCGCCGGACTATTCGAGCTACATGAAAAATCCAGGCTTATACATGTACAGGAAGCACGATGCTCCGTCGAAGGCTGACATTTTGCGCGCTCGTGACCATGTGATGGAACAAAATCCAACTCTCAGGGTAATCGGAGCCCACCTCGGAAGTATGGAAGCTGATTTCGGCGAACTCGGTGAACATTTTGATAGGTATCCGAATCTTGCTGTGGATCTCGCCGCCAGAATGGATTATCTAGTCATTCAGCCTAAAGACTTTCTCCTCCCGTTTATCACAAAATATCAGGACCGTCTGATCTACGGGACAGATCTGGAGTTTTTCCAAGGAGACGATGAGCACGAACGTGTCGAACGCTGGGAGAGCGCCTACGCGCTTGACTGGCGCTTTTTGGCCACGACGGGATGGCTGGTTTATAGAGGTCATATAGTCCAAGGGCTGGGTCTGCCAACGCCGATCCTCCGGAAGCTGTATCACGATAATGCGGTCAAATGGCTTCCCGGGATCGAGCAGAGGAACTGATCATCTCTCGCTGCAATAGCGAACCCGTCAAATGAAATGTGCGATAGCGAGCCCGAGGAATGAAACAATAGAGCCCAAGGAGAGGTTCATGAAAAATGAGTTGGCCCCAACCGAATATTTAGAGACCGGAAGACTGAAAGTGGAGATTCACTCCAATCGTGAGGCAGCAGGTGTTGCGGCGGCGCAGGCGGTCGCTGCAGAGATGAAAAGCCTGGCGCATCGGTTTGACAATATCTCCATTATCTTCGCGACGGGTGCATCTCAAATCGATATGCTTGCCGCACTTACAAGAATCGAAGACCTCCCATGGGCTCGGGTCTGTGGTTTCCATATGGATGAGTATGTCGGAATAGATCGTAAGAATGTTGCTTCATTTCGCCGATACCTTGAGGAACGGCTGACTCATAAGGTGCGCATGAAGGAATTTTGGGAGGTAGACGGAAATGCATCCGACCCAGAACTCGCATGCCGCGCGTATGCCAACAAGATACGGCTGGCGAATCCCCAACTTTGTTTGCTTGGAATTGGCGAAAACGGACATTTGGCTTTCAATGATCCCGCTTTTGCAGACTTTAACGATCCTTTGGATGTAAAAGTCGTGCATCTGGATCCCGAATGTCGGCAGCAACAAGCCGCCGAGGGATGGTTTGAGAAAATTGTGGACGTTCCGGAATCTGCGATCACATTGACAATTCCAACTCTGTTTCGCGTGCCGAAGCTAATCGTATCAGTACCCGGGGCGCGAAAAGCCGGCATCATGCGCAGGGCGCTGACCGAGCCTATATCAACGGAGTGCCCTGCCACTATTTTGCGAACCCACCCGAATGCGACCGTGTATCTGGATGCAGAATCCGCCGCGGAACTAGATCGTGCCGCATTGTAGTGCGGCCCTAGAACAGATCTCAGTAGTGAGTGGGCGCAATTGAACAGTGACAAACAGAGGGTGCTATGTCTGACGACGCTAAACAAGCAGTAGACCGGCGAACATTTGTGAAGCAGGTAGCGGGGACGGCCTTATTAGTGGGGATGGATGCTCGATCGTACGGCCGCGTGCTTGGCTCCAATAATCGTATTCGGCTCGCACAGCTCGGCTGCGGGGGTCGGAGTCATGGTCACGTCCATATGGTCCAAATGGCGTCTAAGCAGATCGCTGTCGAGTGCGTAGCTGTTTGTGATATCTGGACTCTGGCCAGAGAGCGACGTGCGGCGCAAGTGCAGAAGGCTTTTAACTCACAACCAAAAACCTTCAAATATTCGGAGGACATGCTGGAACTCAAGGATATTGATGGCGTAATGATCGCGACGGGGGACTTCCAGCACGCCAAGCTTTGTACTGAAGTCGTGCGCGCGGGAAAGGATTGTTATGTAGAGAAGCCGTTCGCCAACGTTCTCTCCGAGGCCAAGGAGGCTCGAGACGCCGTGAAGGCCTCGAAGCAGATGGTCCAGATGGGCTCACAGCATCGAAGTGAGCCGTATCAACTAGCAGTTAGGGATATTATTCGCTCGGGTCGTATTGGCAAAATAGTACATATAGAACAAGAGTGGAATGTGAATGAAGAACGGTGGCGGTTCGTCGACATGGATACCGGTGTCTCGCCTGCAATGGAGCAGGATCGCAGCATGGAATGGAAGAAATTACTCGTAAACCGCGAGTCCAAATTGAAAGAAGAAGATACGGACTGGAAGCGATGGCTGTTGGGTAAGTCGGATCGCCCATTCGATCCGCATGTCTACTTAGAATTCCGACTATATAAAGATTTTTCTTCGGGAATTTTTGACCAGTGGATGAGCCACGGCAGCGACTTGGTACATCTCTGGACGGATGAATCCTATCCGGAGAGTGTGGTGGCGAGCGGAGGTGTCTATACGTGGGATGATGGGCGTCAAAATCCGGACACCTGTATAGCTGCTGTGACTTATCCAAAGGGCTTCCTGTACACCTATAAAACCGTCTTTGGAAATAGTTATCGAAGTTTCTCCAGAATTCAGGGGCGTGACGGAACTATTGCCAACTACGGCGGAGAGGGCGCGTCGCTGTTTTCTGTGAGCAGCGAAGGAGGTAGGGACGAATATTCTGGGTCGGTGAAGGTAACTAACTTACGCGCCACCTCTCCAGATATCGACCATGAAGAAATAGTTAGGGTTGTCGGCGCTGAGGCGCCCGACTCGCAAGGGCCGGGGGACGACAGCGTCGTGCATGTAATGAATTGGCTCAGGTCTATGCAGTCACGAAGTCAACCAAACGCTAATGTGGACCACGGCTTCTCGCATTCCATCGTGACGATCATGGCGGCCCAATCGTACTGGAGTGGCAAAAAACTTTATTGGGATCCTCAGAAAGAGGAGATCGTCGACCAGCCTCTGGTCCAACGTGACTAATGTCTCACTGGCAAAACTCTACCGTCTTTAAGGAAAGCGCATAGGCGGCCACATGAGGCTAAGTTGTAGGAATACAGAACCACAGTGAAGAGGCCTGCGAATGAGTTCATTAGATGGATCGTCGCCACAAAATTCATGCGGCATCACAAAAAACCGGGGGATTGGACGTACCCGATGGTGGATCGTCTGGACCTTATTCTTCTCGACTGTCATTAATTATATAAGTAGGCAGACATTTTCGGTGCTGTCGCCGATGATTGCGTTACAGCTGCACTTGAGTCACACGGATCTCGCAAAGATCATGGGACTCTTCCAGATTTCATACGCGCTCACCTGGCTCCTTGGAGGAATATTCCTCGACGCAGTTGGAACCAGAATTGGGTTGGCGTTGGCAGTGATCTGGTGGTCTACGGTTAATATCCTGACCGGGTTTGCTCACTCTCTCACGGCCTTTATGATCTTTCGCTTCATGCTTGGAATCGGGGAAGGGTTCAACTGGCCAGGAGCGAGTAAGGCAGTCGCTGAGTGGTTTCCTGCCGAAGAACGAAGTCTTGCTGTAGCAATTTTTGACAGCGGATCCAGTGTCGGTGGTGCAGCGGCTGCTCTGACCATTCCGTGGATCGCCCTGGCCTTTGGATGGCACTGGGCGTTCGTAAGTTCGGGGATGCTCGGGTTTGTTTGGCTTTTTGCTTGGCTGCGAATCTACCATCCGCTTGATCATCATCCCAGAGTTAGTCAAGATGAAGTGGCTTTGATCCGCAGCGGCCAAGATATGGCCGCAACCTCGGAAACGCGTGGCTTGCAACGATTACTTGATTTAGGACGAAATCGCAATGTGTGGGGAATTGTACTCGGACGCGCACTTACTGATCCGATTTGGTGGTTCTACGTCTTTTGGTTGCCGCAGTACTTGAGCGACGCGCGGGGATTCAGCCTGAAGCGGATCGCACTGTTTGCATGGATACCATTTGTCGCGGCGGACGCAGGGAACTTTACCGGAGGACTAATATCAGGCTACTGCATTCGGCGTGGTGTTCCGGTTATACAGGCTCGTCGATGGGTTTGTGCTGTCAGCTGTCTCCCGATCCTAGCGGGAATTCCGGCGGCTCGTGTCCACAATCCTTACGTTGCCCTTCTTTTGATTTGCATGGCGCTGTGGGGCTATGCGAGCTGGTCAACGATGGGCCTTACCCTACCATCAGATCTTTTCCCTCCGGATGTAGTTGCAACGGTCACAGGACTCAGTGGCTTTGCAGCGGGGCTAGTAGGTGCGGCCTTCACTTTTGTTGTAGGGATTTCGGTCGACCGATTTTCTTATGGGCCTGCGTTTGTGGCCGCGGGCTTGCTTCCTCTGTTCGCAACTGCGTCAGTATTTCTGCTAATCCGGCCTCCGCGCACGAAAGAGCCTAAGCTTTTAGCGTAGCCCACAGCGAATGGATTCTGGAATGTGCTGTTCTGGCGACATCAACTAATCTGCGGCGAATACACTGTCCGAGAAGAAACGGTGGTTATCATTTGACAGACAAACCTTTGCTTGTCTGAGAAAATTCCTCGCGCATGTAGAAATCCTGCGGAAAAATTGTGGAGTAATGATCCATTGCGGACTGTGCTTGTGCATAATGATTTAGCTCGATCAATCGAAAAATGAGTGATCGTCTTGGAGTTGGATTGAAGGGATCTTGCAACACAGCTTTATTTAAAATGTTGAGTGAGAGTTCTCTTTGGCCAAGTTTATCCACGGCGTCCGAAAGGTCCGAAAAAACTACGCTTCGAGCGGGACCGATTGTCAAAGAGCGTTTCAGATGACGTACAGCTTCCTGGAGCTTTCCAGCTTTCAAGCAGCGTCGCCCCAGTGCGGCTTGCACCAGTGAGTTGTTCGGTTGCATAAGCTCTAGCGTGTTTAGTACCTTAAGGTATGGAGCGACGTATTCAGGTTTATACGTCGCTAAATCTCCATACGCCTGTAGCAAAGTGAGGAGGGAAGGCGAGTCTTCCTTGTTTCGCGATTCTTGATTTAAGTGAATCAGGTCAGGTAGGAACTCGGTAGTCTGCGAAAAAGCAGAATCAGGAAACGGCTCATCAACCCGGGCGCGAATGAGGTGATTAGTAAGGCTGGAGTGTGCAATGAAACCGACCTCTCGCTTGGGCATATGGCAGCCGATGCAATTGTTGGCGGGGCGGCTTTCCTGACGTACCGCGCGCGATAATCTGCAACTTTGATCTGTATGGCAGGTCATGCATTTGCTATCGAAGTACGTCGATGCTTCTTCGACCGAAGGCTGTACATGGGGATCATGGCAGGTAATGCAGCTGAGTCGTCCCGCGCTTACCCGGAAGCACTTGCTTAAAGTCATTGAATAATATTGCTGCAGGTGATCAGCTTGAGGCGGCGATTTACGCGTCGGGGGAACCATCAAAATAGTGAGTACCTTATCCAGGGGAGTTCCAGGTCTGATGTCCTGATAGGTTTTCCCAGGTTTCAGGATTCGTTCATCTCCTACTTCGTGGCATGCCATGCAAATGTTGTTGGCCATCACTGAAGTGAGAGTGGCAGGATTCACGATTGAAAGATTACTGTATTTATCGACCGCGTTCCGGCTAACGGCTTGTAAATGAGCCGCTCCAGGACCATGACAATTCTCACAGCCGATAGCCATTTCAGAAAAAATAGTGCGGCCAAACTCACCGGTGGTGCCGGTAACGGGTTTCGAACGTCCACTGTGACAGAATAGGCACCCTGGCAAGACTGGACGACTGAAACCCAGGTCAGCGAATTCATATCCGGGTGCTAACTCCCAAACTCCTGGCCTCGTATACATTGCCAGCGGTGCTTCGAAGAGGTACTTCTCTCGCCGGGTGATACCTCCCAAAACGGCCGAACCTGAGCCGATGATCCAATCAATGCGGTGTTCGTCTCGGAAAACATCCCTTCCACTTGGATCCTTCCCCGACTCACTTTGATACAGTTGTTGATCTTGGACATAGACGTCATAGTGGCGGTCGGCTCTTCGATCGTAATATGTTGCCGGGACATGCAGCTTGCCCAAAATCGAGGGTGTGACAGCGGACATCGAACGACCCATATCAGTCTGCTTATAAGTGTCATATATGCTTCGGTGACATTTGCCACATGCGCTTGATCCAATATATTCATCGTGCTTTTGGCTCAAGTAAGCCGCAGCACTTTCCGGAAACGCGGACGTGCGTCTGATTTGTCCCCAACCTGTGCTTAAAAAAAGGGATAGTGACAGGGCGCAAACTTCAGGACGGAGATATCGAAAACCGAGTTTGGACGAATGTTTCTGTGCCAATTCAAATTCTCCAGCTTGCTCCACTTCTTTACGCTGCTACATAAATTAACGATACGGAATTGCCTTGCTACTCATTGAATATCGTGAGATTATACGGTAGATTTTCGTAACGGATACACTGTGTATACATTTTCAATTGCTGGCGAGCGTTGACTTTCAAAAAAGTCTACGCGTCGGACCAAACGGGAGCTTGAACTTGCGACTTGACGCTGGGGAGAATGTAGAGGCATTGCCGGAAAAACGAGCTCCATATCGATTAGATGGGAAGATTGCACTAGTTACCGGGGGAGCCAGCGGAATCGGGGCCGCCACATGTCGGGCTCTCTCGGATGCTGGCGCATTCATTGTGGTTGCGGACATTAATGGCACTGCGGCTGTCGAGTTGGCAAAGACTCTACCGCAAGCGGAGCCTCTGGAAATGAACGTAGCGGACGCCGTATCGGTACGCGCTGGAATTGCCACAATCAAAACCCTAGACATTTTAATTAACAACGCCGGAATCGGATTAGTTGGAGACATTCTTTCCACTGCGGAAGAAGATTTTGACAGATTGATGAGCGTCAATGTTCGCTCGCTCTACCTAGTGACGCGTGCGGCGCTTCCTTACCTGCTCGCGAGTCGCGGTTGCATTGTGAACATTGGATCCGTGGCCGGATTCGTCGGGGTAAAGCAACGATTTGCTTACTGTGCAAGCAAAGGTGCGGTGCTCGCCATGACACGCCAGTTAGCGGTGGACTATCCAAAGGAGTTGCGCGTGAATTGTGTCGCTCCGGGTACTGTAGATACGCCTTTCGTGCACGGCTATCTCGAGAGATTTCATTCACACGAGAAGGAAAAAGTCCGGATGGATCTAATTGCACGTCAGCCCATCGGCCGACTGGGAGTGCCCGAGGATGTTGCACAACTTGTCCGTTTTCTATGTTCTACCGAGGCTGCATTCAT
>JANYLK010000178.1 GCA_025357875.1 Granulicella sp. | reverse complement strand
AGCCGCGCCCTAATATCGGCCTCGGTCTTTTGAGCGAACAGACACGATGACGCGAACATAAGCAGCGCTCCGACTACGCACCGCGTTTCAGATCGCTTGAGGATTACCTTCATCTCGTCACCGGGAGCCCTCGCTCGCCGTACCGATGATAGCAGCCTCGATCCATTGGCTCCCACGCGATGGCAGTTCGGAACAAGCTGCCTAAGCGGGCAGAGACACTCGGAACATAGTCCCGGTCTTGCCTGGCCGCACACTACTGCGAACCCCGATCCTGCCGCCATGGCGGTCAACGATATCCTTCGATAAGGACAGGCCTAACCCGGTGCCATTCTCTTCCTTGGTCGTGAAGAACGGTTCAAAGATGTGCTCGGCGTGTTCCGGCCGAATACCCTGTCCATTGTCCGCGACCACGATGTAAAAGTTGTCATGACGCCGGCGCAGGCGAACCGAAAGCGTTCCATTCGATTGCATCGCATCCAGCGCATTTACGATGAGGTTCGAGACGACCTGGAGAATTTCGCCCATGTGGATCCTAGCCGTCAATCCTTCGGGGAAATCCTTGACCAGGTGGATATTCTTCTCCGATATCCGCTTGTGATGAATTCGCAATGCCGATTCCGCCAGGGACGATAGGTCACTCGCAGTGGGGTCGGAGGTGGACCGCGCACATCCCAAAGTATGGCTCACAATTTGGTTGAGGGTGGCCATCTGCTCCTCGGCCATCTTCATGTATTGAATCACTTTATCGGGATCGTGGGCCTCTTCCAGCGTTAGGTACGTCAGGTGACCCAGCGCCTCCAGAGGATTGCGAATCTCGTGCATCACTTCGAGCGCGAGCCGTCCTGCTGTATTCCGTTCTTCGGACTTCTCTTCCGTGTCACCCGTCATCGCCGACTCCCGATTCGTCGGGAATACTGGTTGCTCGACACAGCCACTGGCTGGTGCACTACGCAGATCCCTCACCGGTTGGATGCGAAAAGACGTCGGCTGGAGTACAGACCATCGAAAAACGGTTTACTCAGCCAGCACACTAGTCAGGCTCGGTTTTCGCCGAGAACCTCGACCACCTTGGCCTTGAATGCCCTCGCACCGGTAAAGATGTCGTGATCGCCTTCGCCAGTGTCGGGTTGGCCATCCGCGGTGAGCATAAGGGTCTTGATCCCAGGGCAGAATCGTTGCGCAGAATCCAGAATTACCGCCCGATCCTCTTTATTCAGGGTGTAGCAGAGCACCAGCAGGTTCGGGTGATTCTCCTGCAGAATGCGCTCGGCTTCCAGGAGTTTAGTGGTCGCGTGAACATCGCCACCCGTCAATTCCAGCACCAGGCACCGCGTCTCAAGCAACTTATAATCCCGCCCGTAAACTAGAATGCAAGCCGGGTTGGTCATACGAGACTCCGATCGCTGCGGACAGCCGAGTCAATAGTCTATGCCCTCAGTTCCCATTCTGTCGTGTAAAAAGCAGGATCGCGACCTGAAAAGACCCCTTTCTTCCATGAAAATTGCACGCTGAACGAGAGGACAGCTGCGAACTGGGAACCTGGTGAGCTTTGCACAGCTAACCTACACGGCTGGCCGTCGCCGCATCCGAATCATCCCCGCGAAGGCCCCGCCCACCGTCGACATCACCAGCAGGCACGCCGACACAAACCCGAAGATCGCCAGCATAGATCCCGCGCGGAACTCTGGCGAGTTGGCGAACCCGAACCACCACGCGGGCAATTGCGCGTTCTGCTGCCGCTGCATCTGGGTTCGCACAGCCTGCATCTGCAATTGCGCCATCTGCGAATCGAACCCGCCCATCGAGTGCAGCCCGAAGCGCGCCACCAGTCCCGACCCCGCGGCCACGATCCCCAGGGCGACGACCAGGCATACTCCGACCACTACGCCGATGCGTGCGCCAACCCGCACATCGATCCACGCCGCCGGCTTGCGCTTCTGGTAGATCCCCAGCGTGATCACCGACGCGCTCATGATCCAAAGAAAACTTACCAACGACAGCAAGTCCGCGTGAAATCCGGCGAAGCTAAGCACGGAACCGATTCCCGCGACCAGGGCCGCCGACCGGATGGCCGTCTTCCAATCCACCTGCTGAGGCCGCGGAGGAGGAAGCGTCCCGGTGCTGGGCGTTCCGTCCGCCCCCAGCGCAGGCTCGCCGCCAGTCTCCACCGACTGGTTCTCCAGCGCGAGAAATAGCTGCGGTGTACCGCAGTGCGGGCAGAACGGAGACTCCCCGCTTCCCGCCGGCAACTCACCCCCGCAACGATGACAAAGCTCTTGCATATCTACTTGAAGGCTACCCTACGCAATACTATGCGGCAAGCATCGCCGCTACTGGCTAGTATGGGCGGATGCGATGGAAACTCTTTTTCGCGTTCCTCCAAGGCACAATCGTGCTTTATGGCGTTATGCCAATAATTCTCGGTGGCCTCGGCATGGATTTCCACTGGACTGGATTTCACCGAGGACCAAGTTCGCATTGACCCACTGCCCGCTACTGCCGGGTGTCGTCGCTTTCGCTGTTAGAACCCATCTTGCCCGGCAAGTCCAGCACCACCAACCCAAATTTGGTGGCGCCAGCGTCAGGATCGATCGAGACAACATGTTGATGCTGCTGCGATCCAGCCTTTAACTCCAGGTGGTGCTTCGGATTATCGTCGACCGAGATGTGATTGCCCTTGTTGTTGTCACAGGTCAGCCCCTCGGATGTACTCACCGGCGAGCCCACTGACTTATTGTCCTGGCACGCGATCACATCGCCATAGCGCTTCAACTCCTTGCGATAGAAGGCTTCGACCTTTTCCGGCGAATCATCGGAATGAAAGCTTGCCGCCTTAACCCGCAACTGAAAGCCGCCAAAGTTCATGTTGACGTTCGCCGAGCCATGGTCGTGGTCGTTCTTCAAGGTCTGTGCACCCGGATAGGGCGACAGCCCTATGCTTCCCATCACATCGGCATCGTTGGTCTTCACGTTCAGCCCTCCAAACGGCGTCGAAATCTTTACGTCCTTGCTATCGCCGTTCTTGTTGGTTTCCACGCGGCAACCCGCTAGCAACCCCACCACCGCCGCCATGCCAAGCAACGTCACAACCGAGCCTGCTTTTGAAATCGAAATCGGATTCATCCATACCTCCGCGAAAGCTTCAGATAACAATACGATATCGCCACGCTGCTAGTTCCATCCATCCACAGCCCACCGCAAAAGAGATCGCGGCTCTTTTGCGGAGCAAGGGTGCCGGCCTTACTGTTCGCGTGATATCCGAGGATTCAAAGATCGACGGCAAAGAAACTCGACCTTGATGAAGCCATCAGCCGCGTGTCGGGAGGTGGAATGGGAACCATCCTGTCCTGCATTCCGGGGAAGCTCGGCTACTTTGAAGATGAAGAAGTGAAATCGAGCCGCCTGTTAGAACGTTGAGCCGAGCACGACTCGCTCAGTGCTACCCTTAACACCTATCCATGAGCGACGAGAAGACTACCGAAACCCCGAGCGATTCCTCCGCCAGTAATCTCCCCAAGGCCTACGACCCCTCCATCATCGAGCAGCGCTGGGCGGAATACTGGGTTCGCGAACGACTCTTCGAAGTCCCCACCCCGGCCGCGCCTGCTTCGGAGGATTCGAAAAACTTTACCATGATGCTGCCGCCGCCCAACGTCACCGGCCGCCTGCACATGGGCCACATGCTCAACCAGACGGAGATGGACATCCTCACCCGCTGGCACCGCATGCGCGGCGAAACCTCGCTCTGGGTCCCGGGCACCGACCACGCCGGCATTGCCACGCAGATGATGGTCGAGCGCCAGCTTGCCGCCGAAGGGTCCTGCCGCAAAGCCCTCGGGCGCGAAGCCTTCACCGAGCGCGTCTGGGAATGGAAGAACCAATACGGCAGCGCCATCACCGACCAGATGCGCCGCCTGGGTGCCTCCGTAGATTGGTCCCGCGAATACTTCACCATGGACGACCGCCTCAGCATCGCGGTCAAGGAAGCCTTCGTCCGCCTCTACGAACAGGGCCTTATCTATCGCGGCTCGTACATCGTCAACTGGGACCCTATCCAGCAGACCGCCGTCTCCGACCTGGAAGTTACGCACGAAGATCGCGCGGGTAAGCTGTACCACATCCGCTATCCGTTCGCGGATGGCACCGGCAGCATCGTCATCGCCACGACGCGCCCCGAGACGCTGCTCGGAGACGTGGCAGTCGCGGTAAATCCGAACGATGAACGCTACAAAGAATTCATCGGCAAGCTGGTAACGCTGCCTCTAAGCGCAGCAGCCGGTCATGGCGATCGCGAGATCCCCATCCTCGCCGACGACTGGGCGCAACCTGAGTTCGGCACTGGCGCCGTCAAGGTCACGCCCGCGCACGATCCCAACGACTTCGCCATTGGCCAGCGACACTCGCTGCCCTCGCTCACCATCCTCGACGAGAGCGCGCACGTCCAACTCCCGGGGTCGCCCTACCACGGTCTCGATCGCTTCGTGGCCCGCGAAAAGATTGTTGCCGACCTTGCAGACGCTGGCCTGCTCGTCGCGGTCAAGGACCACGCGCACGCCATCGCCATCTCGCAGCGTTCAGGCGCAGTCATTGAGCCGCGCCTCTCGCTGCAATGGTTCATGGCCGTTAACAAAGCGCCCCAAACCCCGGGTGCCCCATTCGTAACGGCTCCATCGTTACGAGTGGGGTCCAACAAAGATTCCAACACTCCCCGTAAGTCCATCGCTCAGACTGCCATCGACGCGGTCCGCGAAGGCCACATCAAGTTCACCCCCGACATGTACGAGAAGACCTATATGGAGTGGATGAACAACATCCACGACTGGTGCATCTCGCGCCAACTCTGGTGGGGCCATCGCATCCCGGCATGGCACTGCAACGCCTGCAAAAAAATCACCGTCGCGCGCGAAAACCCCGGTGCCTGCTCCGGCTGCGGCATCACCGACATCCACCAGGAGACGGACGTCCTCGACACCTGGTTCTCCTCCGGCCTGCTGCCGTTCACCGCGTTCGGCTGGCCCGGCAACCCAGACACCGCTAAAGGTTTGTCATCCCGCAGCGCAGCGGAGGGATCTGCTTCTTCCCTTGGACTCACCCCCGACCTCGCCGCCTTCTACCCCACCAGCCTCCTCGTCACCGGCTTCGACATCCTATTCTTCTGGGTTGCGCGCATGATCATGCTCGGCACCCACTTCATGCTCGATGTCCCGATGCCCGATGGCTCCCCACGCACACTCGCCGAAGCCGTCCCATTCCGCGCCGTCTATATACACGCACTGGTCCGCGACGCCAACCGCGAGAAGATGTCCAAGACCAAGGGCAACGTTATCGACCCGATCGAGATCATCACCAAATACGGCACCGACGCTGTGCGTTTCACGCTCGCATCGCAAGCCAGCCCCGGCACCGACATCGCTTTCAACGAAGCCCGCACCGAGGGCAACCGAGCCTTCGCCAACAAAATCTGGAACGCCGCCCGCTTCCTCTTCATGAACATCGACCGCGCCCGCGAAGCCGGATACCCGATGACCATGCAAGAGCCGGCGACGATTGCTGAGCTCCCCGACCACACGCCGCTAGAGACACGCTGGATCTTCGCGCGCCTCAGCATCGTCTCCGGCGAAGTCGAACGCGCCCTCAACGACTACCGCTTCGACGAAGCCGCCAGCGCCATCTATCAATTCTTCTGGGGCGAGTTCTGCGACTGGTACCTCGAACTGGTCAAGCTGCGACTGAACTTTGAAGAGCCTATCAACGACGTCACCGCGGTCACGCTCGCCTCGCTGACCGGTGTATTCGAGTCGGCTCTACGCCTGCTCTCGCCTTTCATGCCCTTCCTCACTGAAGAGATCTGGCACGCACTCTACGCCGGCGCCCCGCCCGCAAAATCCATCGCACTCACCCGATACCCACAGCCCTCCGACTTTCCCAATAGCGCTCTCTCGATCGCCGCGATGGAGACGATGCAGGAACTCATCACCACCATTCGCGGGCTGCGCAAGGAACTCAGCGTCCCCGAAAAAGATGCCGCGCCAATCGTGATCCACGCAGGCGCGCGGGTCATCGCACTCGCCGACGCGCACTCCGACATGCTGGCCCGCATGGCTCGCGTCAGTGCTGTGGAGATTGCCCCCGAAGCTCTCACCGGCAACAACGCACGCAGTACGCCGAGCTTCGACGTAGCCGTGATCTACGAACGCCAGATCGACATCCCCGCCGAACGCGAACGCCTCACCAAGGACCTCGCCAAATACGAAAAGGGGCTAACCGCCGCCGAACGCCAGCTAGGCAACGAAGTCTTCATGGCCAAAGCCCCCGCCCAAATCGTAGAAGGCCTCCGCAAGCAAGCCGCCGAAACCCGCACCCTCCACGACAAAACCCGCGCCGCCCTCGAAGCGCTGCCGCCGGAATAGCCATACCCGTCTTCGAAGAGTTAAACTTCGGCCGTCGAGATGTTTTAAGACAACGACAGAGATTCTGAGCTGCGCTTAGAATGACGATCCAGCAGGGGAAATCGAGCCGCGTGCCCGTCCCCGCGCCCATCCCGTCCCCCGCTTCGCGCCGTCATTCTGACTCCCACCACGCCGCTATCCTGACGGTTCCCCCCCACATCGTCATCCTGACTCGCAGAGTCAGAATCTCCGTCGTTCGCCTTCTTGCTCTCAAGCCGCCTTATAAGGCCGGATCTGCGTCAACCCTTCAGCATCCGCGGTCCGCAGATCATAGTCATTCTGCAAATTCATCCAGAACTGCGCCGGCAAACCAAAAAACTTGCCAAGCCGCAACGCCGTGTCCGCAGAGATCGACCGCTTCCCCTTCACAATGTCATAGATCCGCGGCAACGGCACACCGAGCTCCTTCGCCAGCCGGTATGAAGTCAGACCCATCGGCTCCATGAATTCGGTGAACAAAATATCTCCGGGATGAATTGCAAACTGCTTCGCCATGCCGCCTCCTTCACCTAGTGGTAATCCACAATCTCGACTTCATATGCATCTCCATCACGCCATCGGAAGCAGATCCGGTACTGATCGTTTACCCGAATACTGTGCTGACCTTTACGATCCTTCGTCAGTTCTTCCAGCCGATTGCCGGGTGGCACGCGCAAGTTGCTCAGTTGAACTGAAGCATTCAGGATGGCCAGTTTCTTCCAAGCCGTGCGCCTAATCCCGGCTGGAATGCGACGGCTCTTGCCCGTTAGCCAAAGCAACTCTGTATCGGTATCCCGAAAGCTGGCAATCACAAATTCATATTATCGCCGTACATTACTAACGTCAAGCGTTACTAGTGTACAGAATCATGACAGGCCGCGCCGCAAATCCCCGGGTCCCCCATCCTTCGCGCTCTTGCGAAGGGTGGGATGTAAAAGCTCAAGGTCGTGCGCCGTGAATCCTAATGCCCCGTCCGCACCGGCACCGCCGCCACCGGAACCGGCAAAACCACCGCAGGAGCCGTTCCCTTCTCATCCAACTCCAGCCGCAGATAATCCCACACCACGCCCGTACTCACATCCCCAGCCGGCACGGTGAACGTCATCGAGTTCTCGCCCTTCTTCAACAGAGCGGCGTCGAACTTCAACGTCCTCTGCTGCCACAATCCCTTGTCTGTGTTGTAGCGAATCGCATCCGTATTCCGCAGCGGAGCGTTCGCCGGATCGCGCCCGTCCCCAAGCGCCCCAGCACTCTGTCCGTTGACGGAGACAGCCAGCCTGCCCCGCATTCCATTGACTCCCGCCAGGCCCACGCGCAATGCAGCGAGCCCCAGCGCCGGCTTATCCATATTGAATTTAATCGTCCAAACCGTCTCCTTGCCATGACCGTAAACCTTCCATGGTCCGCTTTGGTCGGTCTGCGGATACTGCGTCAGAGACTCCGCCTTCACCCAGCCAAATCGCTGGTTCGCTGGATCCTTCGCTTCGGGATTCACGAACGACAAGTTCGTCGCCGTAGGCACCTCCTCGAAGAACCAATCCTTCTTCGGATCGCTCTTGCCCACGGTATACGTCAGGCCATTCGGAAACAGCAGCGCGTAGCGCAGGTCCCAGCCCCACAGCCAATAGTTATCGCCGTCGCCTTTGAGGAATTCATCCGCCGCTCGGTTGGGATACCCAATCTCCCAAAGCTGCCGACCATAGCGCACAGGCCTCCACACCAGCTTGCCCAGGTCTAAACTCTTGCCGGTCCCGACGGTGATATCCGCCTGCGCAAAATCTCCCAGTACACCATCGGCAGTCGCATGCAGCGTGTAATTGCCCGGACGAACCTTGGTGATCGTGAATTTCCCGTCCGGCGTTCCATCGTTGAAGAACTGGTAGAAACGGGCATCATGCATCCAGCTTCCTGGACCTGTATTCATCGCGAAGTAGCCGCCGCCACCACCTCCGCGAAACCCCGGTGTACCTTCAACCGGCGCGGCTGGGGAGGCCGGAGGCTGCCCGGCCGGAGCCTCTATATCCGCATGCGTCAGGCCGACCGTGAGGTGTGGCAGCTGCTTCGAACTGCCTTGCGGCGCCAGCGGATCGTCAAGGATGATTTGCCCCTTGACCGTCCCGCGCTCCGCCAGCGGAGTGTAGTCCACGCCCTTCACCCAGTCGAACGGCCACTTCGTATTTTCCTTCTTCGCCTGCGCCAGCGCGTCCCGCCACAGCGCATTCGCATTCGCAATCCAACTCGCCGGGACAGTCGGATCTCCCGCAGTGGCTGCCAGCGTGTTCACTTCGGCCTGAGTCGTAGCCGTGGGCTTATCCAGCGAATTCACAAAGATAAAGATTGGCCCTACAACCTTGGTCCACTCTTCGCCCGCCGCGATCCGTGCTCCCGCGCCCGAGTAGTGCCCGCTATGCCAGTAGTCGAGAATGATCGGCTCCGGATCGGCGTTGTCGCCGTAATGCGCGTCAAGATCGATCCGCGTCGGTCCACCGCTTAGATACTCGATTGTGGGATTGATGAACCACATGCCAACATGGGTTTTCGTGCTCGACCACCCATACGCCCTGGTCACGTACTGCATACCGGAGTAGCTGTACTTGTGCTCGACGGAGTTCTTGTAAGCTCCCTTGCTCATGATGCGCTGCTCTTTCGCATGGACGACCACACCCTCGCCCCAGTCGGTGGGAGCAGCCTCCAGCATGTTGCGATCCTTGTCGACGGTGATCCAGTCGAACGGCTTGTTCAGTCGTGTAATGTAGCGATCCTCCGCGCCTATTCCCGCCGCAGGGTACGACGCAGGATGACTGAGGATCGAGTACACATAGATCCCGCTATCGCCTCGTCCGAGCGAGTAGCGGATCTCAATATCGCAAAGCGTGCCGCCACCGGGAGCGCTGCGCGTCATCATAAAAGTCCCGCCGGACTTACCCATCACCGAGATCTCCGCGCGCGCTCCACCATTCGTCGCGGGATCGATGGTCACGCGATTGACCAGCGTGGGTGCGCCCAGCGGATTGTGTTCCCAGGTGCCGCCGCTGGCCGCAAGCATCTCGTTGCCCTTGTAAATAAGCGACGGCATCGACCCGCTACCCTTGGTGACCGTCGCCTTTACAATCCCGTTATCCAGCGTCCACGACGTACCGTTATCCACGATCGTTACGCCGCCATTCGCCACTCCGGCAACAGGCGCAGCCATCGACAGCGACATAGCCACCATCGCAACAAACGAAACCGTAGCAGCCCACGATGGGCAGCCGCAACGAAGCATTTTCATGAATGACTCCAGACAGTGGAGACGTCCCGCCCGCGCGCAAAGACGCACTGCCCACCCGTGCCCATATCCCGCAATTTATTGTCATCCCGCGTCCCAGCAGTGCTTCTCGCTCGTCGACATCAAGGCAGCGGTGGCAGCGGCCGCTCCTGCCGCACGACGATTTAAAACGAAGGAAGACTTTGCCGTCCGCGTCGTCACCGGCGCCCGCGCACTTTCGCCATTCCTCGGCGAACGCATGCAGGCCGCAACGGCTGCGTCGCCCAGTCGTCGTGCGCGAGTTGATGCCCCAGGATCTTAAGTTGGAAATCGATCGTCTCACCTGTGACGAAGCCGTTATCACAGCGGAATATCTCGCCGGCGTCGTCGGCAAAGCCCACGCCCGCCAGATGGACGCAGCCACCCGCAAACGCTGGCGTACCGAGCTGAATCGCAATCGCTCCAAAAGTCTCGACGTCCCCAGTTGGATGTGGAAGGCGGTCGTCGAACCGGTAGCCAGTCACGCAGCAGGCTACCTCGAACACTGCCGCCTCTACGCCCTCGTCTGAGTCAAAGTCGCGAAGGATAGGGCACCCGAATGGACTAGGCGCTTCGGCAAACTACGGAGATTCTGAGCTGCGCTCAGAATGACGACTCATGTCGGCAGTGCGCTCAGTGAAGGGTGGGAAGCGTAGCACCCAGGGCCCCGTCCCCCATACACCGCAAATTCATTCGACAACCGGCCGTCACTTCGATACCCTCTCTGCACCTCATCCCCTTGCGCGAGGAGCAGAGCATGGCGACCAGACATACTACCCGCACCAGACCTGCCGCAAAGAAGTCGACGAAGAAATCAGTCTCCACCGCGAAGCTCAAACACCCCGCCACACCGACCAGCACTCCATCGCAGCAGCCCGTCGCCGGAATCGTCACTGGCAAGCCTGTCTACTCCGAACCCATACCCACGCCGAATCCCACTCAATACAAGGTTCCGCACGCGTCCGACGCCCAGGCTTACAAAGAGATGGACGCACTCATCAAGGCCAGCCAGTTCCTGCCCATCGCCTTCCCCGCTGTCTCTGGAGTTGCCGAACCCATCCTCACCCTGAGCGCTGCCCTCGGCTCCGCGGGCCCG
>JANYLK010000135.1 GCA_025357875.1 Granulicella sp. | reverse complement strand
ATGGTGATGCCTGGCGACAATGTGCAACTCGAAGTCACACTGCATACGCCGGTCGCGATGGAGAAGGGCCTGCGCTTCGCCATCCGCGAAGGCGGACGCACCGTCGGAGCAGGAACCATCTCGGAAATCATCAAGTAGTTCGAATAATAACGAGGGCTGCCGGCAGGTGCAGAAGTTCATCACCGGCAGCCACTCCAAACGATCTTTGAGTAGCGAGAAAAGAGACACACCATGGCAGGACAGAGAATCAGAATTCGTTTGAAGGCGTATGACTACCGCGTCCTCGACACATCGACCGGCGAAATCGTCGAAACCGCGAAGCGCACTGGTGCGCAGGTTGCGGGACCCATTCCGCTGCCGACGATGAAGAACAAGTATTGCGTGCTGCGTTCCCCCCACGTCGACAAGAAGTCGCGTGAGGCGTTCGAGATTCGCACGCATAAACGGCTGATCGATATTCTCGAGCCCACCCAGCAGACGGTAGACGCGCTGATGAAGCTCGATCTTCCCGCAGGTGTTGACGTCGAGATCAAGACAGTCCAGAAGTAAAAACAAGTCGCAAGACAAGGAACTTCGGCTCCTTGATTCAGGAAATACCGGCAGTGCTGAGACCCTCGGGACCGGCATGATGAGGAAAGGAAGAAACGATGCCAGTCACAGGAATTCTAGGCAAAAAGATCGGTATGACCCAGCTCTTCGACGACCGCGGTGATGTTCACCCGGTCACCGTTTTGAAGGCTGGTCCGTGCGTGATCACGCAACTCAAGACGCTGGCGAAGGACGGCTACGACGCGGCGCAGATTGGCTATGTTGACTTCATTAAGGCCTCGAAGGTTAACAAGGCGATGACTGGTCACTTTGCCAAGTCGAACGTGCCCCCGGTGCGCATGATCAAAGAGGTCCCGGTCGAGGTTGCCAAAGAGGGCGACCACGCTGCAGTAAAGGCAGGCGATCGGGTCATGGTGGACATTTTCAACGACGATAAGTTTGTTGATGTCATTGGAACCTCGAAGGGTCGCGGGTTTGCAGGCGTTGTTCGCCGGCATGGTTTCGCTGGCGGCCCTAAGGCGCACGGTCATATGTTCCAGGTGCAGGGCTCCATCGGCGCCTCTTCATTTCCGTCCCGCGTATTTCCGGGTCAGCGTATGCCGGGTCACATGGGCCACGCACAGATCACGGTTCGCAATCTGCGTATCCGCGGCATCGACCTGGAAGACAATCTAATCATGGTTGAAGGCGCAGTACCCGGCCCGCGCGATGGCTATGTTTTGATCTCGAAGGCAAAAGCTCCACCGCGGGAACGCCGCGGATTTGCCGGTACCGAGACGAAGGACGCACTGAAGGCTTCCAAGAAGGCAGCTCCTTCCAAGAAGAAGTAAGAAAAGTAACGAAGCGTCCCTCGGATCGCAAGAGATAGGACGCTAAATAAAGTTTTAGCCCGCCGCATCGATGGCGGGCATGAAGAGAGAAGAACGATGGCAAACATCAATGTAGTCAATCTCGGTGGAGACAAGGTCGGAGAGTTCGAACTCCTCGACGAAGTGTTTTCTGGCGAGATCAACGATGCACTCCTCTGGGAGTCGGTCAAACACTATCGCGCTGCATTGCGCCAGGGTACCGCGTCCACCAAGACACGCGGAATCGTGTCGGGTGCCGGTCGCAAGTTGTGGAAGCAGAAAGGAACGGGCCGCGCGCGAATCGCGTCGATTCGGTCTCCCCTTTGGCGTGGCGGTGGTACGGTTCACGGACCGAAGCCGCGCAGCTATGAATACGCGTTTCCGCAGAAGAAGCTGATGGGCGCGTTGCGTTCCGCTATCGCGGCCAAGATTGCCGACGGCAAGTTTACAGTGATTGATTCGTTCGACGTCGCCGAGGCCAAGACCAAGTTCTTCCGCACCGCGCTGAACAAGCTCGAAGCGGGCAAGACGACATTGCTGGTCGAGTCCAGCCAGAAGCTTGGCGAGAAGCTTTATCTTGGATCTCGCAACCTCAAAGGTGTTGAGCTTGTGCTCAGCTCTGAGGTTCATCCTTACGATCTCCTCCGCTACGAGCATGCAATTTTCTCGAAGGATGCCATCGAGGCGCTGCAGGACACACTCAAAAAGTTCGTATCGAAACGCAGCAAGCACGCTGCCGAGAAGGAGGTTGCGTAATGCCAACCCTCTATACCGTTATTCGCCGCCCACTAATCACCGAAAAAGGCATGGGCGTGAAGGAAACACAGAACACGCTGGTCTTCGAAGTTGATCTCAAGGCCACCAAGACTGAAGTCAAGCAAGCTGTCGAAACGCTCTTCAAGGTCAAGGTGACCGGCGTCCGCACCGCAACCGTGGAAGGCAAGGAACGTCGCCGCGGCAAGTTCTCGGGCTATCGACCTGATTGGAAGAAGGCGTATGTCCGCCTCAAAGAGGGACAGAAGATGCCCGAGTATCTCAACAGTTTGTAATCACGAATTAACCAAGATCCGAAAGAGAACTAGCTTGAGGCTACGAGCCAAGCGCTAGGAGCAAAATAAAATGCCGATCAAATCATTTCGACCGATTACCCCGACCCTCCGCTTCCAAACGAAGCTGGTCAACGACGACCTGACAACGGATAAGCCGCACAAGCCGCTGCTTTCGGTCAAGCAGCGCACCGGCGGACGCAACAGCACGGGTCGCATGACCATTCGCCATCAGGGCGGAGGTCACAAGCAGAAGCTTCGCATGATCGACTTCAAGCGCGACAAGTACGGTATTCCAGCGACCGTTGCGACTATCGAGTACGATCCGAATCGCAGCTCGCGTATCGCTCTAGTTCATTATGCGGATGGTGAGAAGCGTTACATCATTCAGCCGGTCGGCCTGAAGGTTGGTCAGAAGATCATGAGCGGCCCTGAAGCCGACATCCTGATCGGTAACGCGCTGCCATTGAAGAACATTCCTTTGGGAACGATCGTTCACAACATTGAACTCCGTCCAGGTAAGGGCGCGCAGATGGCGCGTTCGGCCGGTGCACAGGTCAATCTTGTCGCCAAAGAAGGCGATTACGCTCTACTGAAACTGCCCTCGGGCGAGACCCGCAAGGTGCTCGTTGAGTGCATGGCGACCATCGGCCAGGTTGGTAATACGGACCACGAGAATGTCACCATCGGCAAGGCTGGACGTAATCGCTGGAAGGGGATCAATCCTTCGAACCGCGGTGTCTCGATGAACCCTGTCGACCACCCGCACGGAGGAGGCGAAGGCAAAACTTCTGGCGGACGTCACCCGGTTACACCGTGGGGCCAGCCGACGCGTGGATACAAGACGCGTAACAACAAGCGGACCGATGTATTCATCGTGACCCGCCGCAATAAGGGCAAGTAGGTCAAAACCTAGCAACACCAAGTCTCGCACCTGAGAGATTCGTCGTACACAGCACCGTAACCGGCAACAAGGATCTGGAGTCAACACATGTCACGTTCCGCAAAGAAAGGTCCATTCATCGACGCGCATCTTCAAACGAAGATCACGGTCATGAATCAGACCAACGACAAGAAAGTTCTGCGCACCTGGTCGCGCCGTTCGACGATCTTCCCCGACATGGTCGGCCACACGATCGCCGTTCACAACGGCCGCAAGTTCATACCGGTGTACGTGACTGAAAACATGGTCGGCCACAAGCTGGGTGAGTTTTCAGCAACGCGCACATTCAAGGGTCACTCCGCGCGCGCAGCTGAAACGTCCGCGAAGCCTAAAGGTTAGTTGCAGGTCAAGTTCTGCAGTGCACGCCGATTGCAGGCGTTGAGATAGTTTGAAGGATCAAAGTTATGTCAAAGATCGTAGTGGAAAAAGTCCGAGAGTTTCGCGCCGAGGCCAAGTTTCAGCGCACCAGCCCGCAGAAGGCGAAGCTGGTTCTCGACACAATCAAAGGCATGCGCGTTGAGCAAGCGCTAAACACCGTTCATTTTTCCACCAAGCGAATGGGACCGATTGTTGAGAAGGTGTTGCGGTCGGCAATTCAAAACGCAACCTACGTCTCGCAAGAGCAGGGCCTGGATATCGATGTTGATAACCTCTACGTCCGTACAGCGATTGCGAACGAGGGACCCCGCATGAAGCGTATCCGTCCCGCGCCAATGGGTCGGGCATTCCGCTACCAGCGTCGTCTTGCGCACATCATCGTCACAGTGGCGGAGAAGAAGTCGGCTGCTGCTAGTTTGGCTGCTCCCGAAGCTACGATTGCGAAGTCGAAATCGACTAAGCCAGTTGCCAAGAAGTCGGCAGCCAAAAAGGCTCCAGCCAAGAAAGTTGCAGCAAAGAAGGCTGCGAAGTAGTTGGGGTTGAAGTAGGAAGCGCCGGGAACCATCCGGTAAACTTGAGGTTTTGCACCATGCCCCGCCGGCTCAACCGGCACCGGGGAGAAGTAAAGGGAAGCTATGGGACAGAAGGTCCATCCGTATGGGTTTCGCCTCGGCATCAACAAGCCGTGGAAGTCGCGTTGGTTCGTAGAGCGCGGCTATGACAAGCTGCTCGTCGAAGACGTCAAGCTCAAAGCCGAGCTGCGCGAGAAGCTGAAGGCCGCCGGTGTCAGCTCGGTCGAAGTCGAGCGCCCTGGCAACAAGCTGCGCCTGATCATCCGCACCGCGCGTCCAGGCATCATCATCGGCCGCAAGGGTGCGGAGATCGACAAGCTCAAGGCTGATATCCAGAAGCGCACATCCCGTGAGGTGTTCATCGATATCCTCGAGGTCAACAAGCCCGAGCTCGATGCGCAGCTTGTCGCGGAGAACATTGCGTTGCAGTTGGAGAAACGTGTCAGCTTCCGCCGCGCGATGCGCAAGTCGGTTGATTCTGCACTCCGCTTCGGCTGCAAGGGTATCAAGGTTCGCGTGTCCGGCCGCCTGAACGGCAACGAAATTGCACGCTCCGAATGGTACCTTCAGGGTCGTCTCCCGCTGCACACGCTGCGGGCTGACATCGACTACGGCTTTGCCGAGGCGCACACCACTTACGGCCAAATCGGAGTCAAGACCTGGGTCTACCGTGGCGATATCTATGAGCAGAAGAAGCGCCGTGAACAGGGTACGACCACCGGCGTGTTCTAACTGAAGTTGTTAGTTGCGAGAGTAACTAGTAACTCGAGATTTGTAAGAACAGATGTTTTGCAACGCGGCTTCGAGCAAGAACGGAAGCTAGCAGCTAGAGGGTATTTTTTATGTTGATGCCAAAGAAGGTTAAGTACCGCAAGCAGCAGCGCGGTCGAATGAAGGGCAAGGCCTGGCGTGGATCTGATCTTTCGTTCGGAGACTTCGGCCTGAAGGTGCAGGAGTGTGGTTACATCACCGACCGCCAGATCGAAGCCAGCCGCATCGCCATGACTCGCTTTATTAAGCGTGGCGGCAAGGTCTGGCTGCGCATCTTCCCCGACAAGCCAATCACCAAGAAGCCTGCCGAAACCCGTATGGGTAAGGGTAAAGGTGCTCCGGACCACTGGGTTGCGGTCGTCCGGCCCGGCAAGATCCTGTTTGAGATGGAAGGCGTCACGTCCGAGCTTGCAAGAGAGGCCATGCGTCTTGCTGCCCACAAGCTGCCTTTGAAGACTGTCTTCATCCAGCGCCACGACGTCAAGGCAACGGTCGCCGCGAAGTAGCGCGGTTCAAAGAATTAGCAACGAAAGAAGAAAAATTATGGAACTTGAAAAGATCCGCAACCTCACCGACGACGAGCTCACGAGCCAGCAGACCAAGTCTGCCGAGCAGCTCTTTCGCCTCCGCTTCCAGAAGAGCCTCGGCAACAATGAAGGCATCAAGAAGCTGCGCGTGTTGAAGCTCGACATCGCCCGCATCCAGACAGTAGCCCGCGAGCGCACGATCTCGGCTGACAAGGCCGCATCGCCCAAGGCCGTAGCCGCCGCGCCGGCCGCGAGCACACGCACCGCTCGCAAGAAAGCGAAGAAGGACTAATCATGGCAGAGACAACGAACACCGCCGCAATCTCGGCAACCACTGCACCTCCAGCGCCTGAAGCGCAGACCTCTCGCCGCAACGAGAAGGTTGGCCTCGTCGTCTCGACCAAGATGCAGAAGACCATTGTCGTCGAGATCGAGATACGTAAGGCTCACCCCAAGTACAAGCGCGTAATGAAGTCGAACAAGAAGTTTTACGCGCATGACGAATTGAACTCGGCGCGGGTCGGCGACGTCGTTCGCATCCGCGAGGCGCGTCCGCTCTCGAAGCTCAAGCGCTGGTCGCTTGAGGAGATCGTTCGCCGCTCCTCGCTGTCGCAGCTGGATGAGAAAAAGCCGGTCACCGAAGCGAAGTAAGTTCAGACTGAATTCGTGCATGTTGTGTTGCGCGACGCAGTTGAAAGTTTCAAGGGGCTCACGCCCCGGGCCGCAGGGTCCAGGAGAACGAACATGTCAGTACAGATGAGAACCATCCTCGACGTTGCCGATAACTCCGGCGCTCGCAAGCTGCAGGTCATCC
>JANYLK010000013.1 GCA_025357875.1 Granulicella sp. | reverse complement strand
TGAGAGTCGAAAAGCTATCCAGACCATCCGAAATGAACTCTCGTTTCGGAATGCAGAACGCGCATTTGAATTACGGACTTACCATAAGCTCGGACGGAGTCGCTGTCAAGCAGGCTCATCGACGAAGCCAGCTAGCTGTTTGCGCTGCATGGATGTAAGGAATACTCCAGTACTCCAGCGTATTCCATTCAATCGCCGTGGATTCTTCCAGATAGGGGGAATCGTCCGGACGCCCGATGAATCCCACAACAGCGGCCTCTGGCAACTGCGGTATCCGATACGAGTAACCTACCGGCTGCCGATATCCAATGCCATTGAACAGCGAGCGGTTCAGAGTATTGTGGCCTAGGCACCAATGCAGCAATCGCTCCGCTGCGTCTCGCCATGCCGGGCGATCCAGCAGCGCGGCAGCTTTAGCCAGCAGATGGGCATGGCCCATCAACACCGAGCTCGTGCCATGGACAATGCCCTCCTTGTTGAACGGATGGATGAAGGTCCGCACGCCTCGTCCGTCGCCCGCGTCGCGGAAGAGCTGGCGCTCTCGATCCGCAGGCTGCAGATACACCCCATAAGGCGTCAGGGAGAACGGGTTGCTGTCGCAATCGACGAGCAGATACTCCTCGATGTAGGCAGAGACCGCAATCCTAGCCTCTTCGGCTACCCCTGCATCTCCGATTAAATCTCGCATCTCCCATAAGCGGAGTAATGCGAAGGCGGGGTCAGCGGAAAAGGCTATGGAACGGAAGGCGTCTGCTGAGTTTGCTTCGAGGAAGTATCCCGAAAGCCCAGCCTTCTGCCTGGCCTGCCGCTCCATCAGCTTCTTCGCAAGAGCACAGAGAGTCGGCGGCTGGACGGATCGATCTCCTGCCGCCAGCAGTTCCAGGCTGCCGCGTAGTTCCGCCGCCGCAAACAGAGTGCGATCGTCGTGTCCGCGCTCGCGGCCAAATTTTGCAGCCTTCTTCGCAAGCACCATGCAGTGTTCTCCCTGCGAAGGAGGGAGCTGCTTCGACGCGCGAGCCTGCACGTGAACAAATGCCCACTGGACGAGCGGATTATAAGTCGTGCGCACCTTTCGCTCGTCACCCGACCCCGGCACATTGTCCGTCCACCGGTTATCGCTGGAATCTCCATAGCACCCCGGATGGTTTTCAAACCACCAGTTGTCTTCATAGCGAAATCCGCTTCCCGGCGGTGAACTGCCACCGGCGACATCCTCGTAAACCTGTCCTTCGGAATTGATCATGCGATGAAAAAAAATATTGCCCCAGGCAATCTCGTCGAGCAGAGCCGTCGCTGGAATTCCACCGTGGTCTAGGTCTTCGCGCACTTCGGCATAGAGCGTCAGCAGCGCATCCACATGCTGCAGCGTGAAGGCGAGCCACTTGCGAAAATCACCCGCATCATGCCACCCACCGGTCGCCGGCAGTTGGGATCCGTCGCAGTCCAGTACCGCATCGTCGAGATGGCAGGCATCATGCACACCGAAGACTGCGCAGCCGCAACGCTGAGCGCGAAGAAAATTCATATAGCCGAGAATCAGGCGATCGTAAATCCGATCGCGTATCGCGAATGGCGGCGAGATCTGCCGATCGGTCTCAATCTGGTAGCTGCCTGGCGTCGTGAACTCGCTAAAGTCCGCCTGCCACATTATGCCCCACCGCGTCGACATCTTACGCAACACGCCTTGATACAAGGACTGCGGCAGTTCGCCGAGAACCAGCCGGCCGCACAGCAGGTCATAAGGCGCAGGAAAGCGTTTCGAGAAACCCTCTTCTCTGCGCGCGTCGCGTGCCATGCGCAGACAATTCTGGCGCAGATAAAACGGAATGGCTTCCGGCAAGCCGCTTGCATCGGCGGCAATCAAGGTAAGTGTCTTGGGACTATGCGGCAGGTATCCGAGATGGCTGAGACTGAGTTGCATGGTTTTTTTGAGCCCGTGCCATTAATCCTGGTTAGGTCTACCAAAGACAGAATTATCGCTGTAAGAGCGCGCGTGAGATACCGCTCGGTCCAAGCTGCAAGGAGGCCTTCCTTGCGGCCTCTTTCACCAGGTCAGCGACCGTCGCCTCGCGCTCCGGGGAAAAGTCGCTCAAGGGAAGAGTGATGCTGATCACTGCAGCTGCACGGTCTTCAGGATCAACTATTCCAGCGGCCAGGACCCAGTAGCCGGGAAGCAATTCCTCGACGTTGCGAGCATATCTGGCCTTCTTTACCTCAGCCAGTTCCTGCTTCATGCGGGTCACTGAGGTGATCGTGCTGCCGGTGTACTTCTCGGTGCACTTTGCCATGATGCTCTCGACGTCCTGGGTCGACATGCCGGCAAGAAAAATCTTTCCGGAGGCAGTTGCGTTCAGCGGACGCCGCAGTCCTACATCGGCGAAGGCATGCGGTGCACCGGAATAGCCGACGGAATGTATGAACAAAACGTAGCCCTGATCGAGTACGCCCAATTGAACAGTGCCCGGTATCTGCCGGGCCAATTCCTGCATGGGAAAGAACGCAGCCCGATACAGCGGTGAATGGCGGAGGTAGCCGGAGCCGACCCAAAGTGCATGGCTGCTCAGCATGTAGTGCCTGGTCACCGGCTCCTGTTTGATCAGGTCGGCCTCTAGAAGCGTCGTACATAAACGGTGGGCTGACGCCTTTGGGATATCCAGTCTTGCTGCGAGTTCACTAAAAGATAGCTCGAACGGTTCTTCGGCCAACAGCTCAAGCACTTTCAAGCAGCGCAGCGTTGAGCTCATGGCGGTTGATACTTTTTTCATATTCAGACCTTCTCACGCAGGGGCTTGACAGCGCAATATCATATCCAGTAACTTCATCCAATATACAGACTGCAGTTTCGCATTGCGGAACAAAAATTCAGAACACGACGAATACTGTTCAAACCATGCGGGACCAATTCAGGAGGTTGATAGCATGAAGTCAAACCTACTCCACTCATCGTGCAGGCGACTGGCCG
>JANYLK010000090.1 GCA_025357875.1 Granulicella sp. | reverse complement strand
CTTCGCCTGATGCGTCACCGTCTTCGGAAACTTCACCGAAAATCGGAAGTCCTCCGGCACCGCCTCCGCCCACCGCGCCCACGTCGCCGGCCGGTGCGACCGATGGAAGCTCGAGTTGACTTCCACGCACCCAAACACCCGCGCATACCGCTCCAGATGACCCCCCTCACCCGCCGCCATCTCCGCATTCTGCCGCGGAATGACCCACCCCGCCGTCCCAATCCGAATCATGCAGTTTCGATGCGGTCCGCCGACTTAGAATGACGTATGGACTACTTCCATATCTTCTCTCTCCCCACAAAGTTAACCGTCGATCTCCCCGCGTTGGAGAAATCCTTCTACGCCCTAAGCCGCAAGCTCCATCCCGACCGCTTCGCCTCCCGCCCCGCCGCTGAGCAAGCCGCCGCCCTCGCCGAATCCTCGAACCTCAACGACGCCTACCGCACCCTCAAAGACCCCATCGCCCGCACCGAGTATCTACTCAAGCTCGAAGGCATCGAACTCGAAGAGCAGTCCAAGGCCGCCACAGAAGTCGCCCGCACTACCGGCGTCGCCAAGAAGCAGATCGTCCCACCAGACCTCCTCGAAGAAGCCTTCGAACTCAACATGCAACTCGAAGAGATGCGCATGGCCAAAAAGATGGGCGAAGACGACCCCCAACTGCGCCACGATCTTCAAGCCGCAAAATCCGCCTTCGACGCCAAGATGTCCGCCACGCAAGCCGAACTCGAGTCCCTATGGTCTAAATGGGACGCAGCCCTCGACACCAACAATGCCGCCGCCAAGACCGCCGCCCGTGACGCCATGGTATCCCTGCTCAACCGCCGCAGCTATCTCCGCAACCTCGTCCGCGACGTCAACGAAGCCCTCGAAACCTAATTTAGTGCGTCCTAGATGAGCGTGTGTGTAAGGTTCGTTGAATCATAGTTTTTCGGAGTAGCAGCGGGCTTTAGCCCGCGGTAACTTGCATATAAATTGTCGGGCTTTAGCCCCGGGCCCTTCTCCTCCCGCGCCACTTCAGACCCGAATATCGCCTATTCTGTGTGTGACTATCGTTGGTCCGCCAGCCTTTCAAAAAAGTTTTGCGAAAACACTCAGCAAAATCGCGTGTCAAGGCCTCAAATCGCTCAAATACCTCATTCGCAAGCGAATAGACTTGGCGTAACAGTTACGGTCAATGGAGTAAAATGTAGGTAGTAAAAAAATATGGAACAACTCCCCGGCACGCGAGCCGGGTTTTTTCGGCGGCAATCCTCTGGGATTGCCGTAAACCGTTTGAAATGAAATATTTGACTATAACTACAGCGGAATCAAATATTTACAGACGGCAATTTTCGTAAGTGATTGCAAAGATGTGACTTGACCGTACCCCCCCCCGGGGGGGTGGTACGGTCCCCAATCTTCGCAATCGGCACGCCGCCCGCCAGCATCAAAGATGCCAGCTATAAGGAGCAGAGAGTATGCAAACTCAGTCACTAGGCCAAAAGCCCGGCCGAACCGTCTCCGCGCTATTGGACCGTTACCTCGAGGTCCGCGCCGCCTCGCTCGCCTTCACCGCCCCGCTCTCCCCCGAAGACCTTATGGTCCAATCCTGTCCAGAGGCCAGCCCGGCAAAGTGGCACCTCGCCCACACGTCTTGGTTCTTCGAGACCTTCGTCCTGCGCGACTACCTCGCCGGCTATCAGGACTTTCATCCTGACTTCCACTGGCTCTTCAACTCCTACTACAACTCGCTCGGCGATATGCCCGCCAAGTCGCTCCGCGCCAGTTTCTCCCGGCCGCCGCTCTCCGACATCCTCGCCTATCGCACTCACGTCGACGCCGCCATCTCGCGCTTGCTCGAATCCGCTCCCGAGTTTCCCGCCGAAGCCGCACGCCGCATCGCCCTCGGCCTCGAGCACGAGCAGCAGCACCAGGAACTCATCGCCACCGACATTAAGCATGCCCTCTTCACCAATCCCCTCCATCCCGCCTATCTTGAAGCTTCCACAGCGCCCACCGGCGAAACGATCGCCCCCCCGGTAAATTGGCTTACCTTCTCGCCGGGACTAACCCAGATCGGCTTCACCCCCGCTACAGACTCCGACGACGTATTCTGTTTCGACAACGAGACCCCTCGCCACCCCGTCTACATTGCGCCCTTCGCTCTTGCAACGCGCCTCGTCACCTGCGCTGAATATCTCGCCTTCATGGACGACAACGCCTACACCCGTCCCGAACTCTGGCTCTCCGAAGGCTGGACCACTATCCGCGAGCAAGGCTGGCAAGCACCCCTCTACTGGCAGCGCGACACCTCCACCGATTCCGGATGGCGAATCTTCACCCTGCACGGATTCGAGCCGCTGGACACGCTGTCTGAGACGCCTGTCTGCCACCTCAGTTTCTTTGAAGCCGACGCCTTCGCCCGCTGGGCCTCCCACGAAACCCCCGGCACTCGCCTTCCCACCGAATTCGAATGGGAGTACGCCGCCACCCAGGCTCCCGCCGCCCCGACTAACTTGCTTGAAACCTCCAACCTCCATCCAAGCCGGGCCTCATCTCTCCCCGGGCTTCAGCAAATCTTTGGCGACGCGTGGGAATGGACCTCATCAGCCTACACCGGCTACCCCGGCTACCACTCCCTCCCCGGTGCCCTCGGCGAGTACAACGGAAAATTCATGTCCTCACAGATCATCCTCCGCGGCGGCTCCTGCGTAACCCCAGCCACCCACATTCGAGCCACCTACCGCAACTTCTTCTCCCCCGGCACCCGCTGGCAGTTCTCCGGCCTCCGCCTCGCCAAAGACGCCTCCTAGGCCTTCTGCGTTTTATCCGTCGCTTGGCCGGCCCTGCTTAGGCCACCATTCATCACCGCCGCGAAATTTCGCTTCGTACAATGTAAGAATCGTTGCATAGCCCGGCGGCCGCGACTCGATTATTTTCAATAACATCGCAGATTCATCAACCGTCCCTTCCTGATTGCGCATCCAAATTGGAAATATATCCGCACGACCCGAGAGACCTGTGCCACCGACCTTAGCGACTTTAGACCCAATCCAACTCATTTCCACAACCCAAGCCGTCGCCGACGAAGCACGTCGAGGACTCACCTCCACACCCAAGACACTCGTCCCTTGGCTCTTCTACGACGAAGCGGGAACCCAACTCTTCGAGCAAATCACGGGCTTGCCCGAATACTACCTCACCCGCACCGAGCGGGATCTCTTCACCACCCACGCCGACGAGATCTTCCGCACCGTTGGCGCCGATCTCACCATCGCAGAACTCGGCGCCGGCACCGCTGCAAAGACCGGTATTCTCCTTCGCGCCCTCGCCCGCATCCAGTCAGACGTTCTTTATCAACCCATCGACATCAGCCCTACCGCACTCGAAGAAGCCCGCGAACAGCTTGAACACATTCCCGGCCTTACCGTACATCCACAGACCGCCAACTACGTCACCGAATCGGTCCGCATCGAGCGCCCATCTCACACCCGCATCCTCGCCCTCTACATCGGCTCCAGCATCGGCAACTTTGTGCCCGCCGAGGCCAGCGACATCCTTATCCGCCTCCGCTCCGAACTCCAGCCCGGAGACGCCCTGCTCCTCGGCACCGACCTCGCGCCCAGCCTCTCGCACACCGGCCCCGCAAAATCCGTCGCCGCCCTGTTGGCCGCGTACAACGACTCCCAGGGAGTAACCGCCGCCTTTAACCGCAACATCCTCACCCGTCTCAACCGCGACCTCGGCGCTGACTTCCGCCCCGAGCGATTCCTCCATCGCGCCCTTTGGAACTCTACCCATTCGCGCATGGAGATGCACCTCGAATCCCTCTCAGCACAGACCGTCCATATCCCCGCAAACTCCGCAGGCGAGGCTCTCACTCTCCGATTCACGGCCGGGGAATCCATCCATACCGAAAACAGTTACAAATTCACCCCAGCCCGCATCGCCGATCTCCTTACTACCGCCTGCTTCACCCCAATCCGCAGCTTCAACGACTCGCAAAGCCTCTTCGCGGTAACCCTAGCCTCAGCTGTCTAAATTCGTACCGTAATACACCAAGTTCAGTGGACTAAGTCCACATGGAGTCTGCGTTGCAGACCGTGAATATTCACGAAGCCAAGACCAACCTCTCCAAACTCATCGCCAAGGCCGTGAACAGAGAACCGTTCATCATCGCCAAGGCGGGCAAGCCGATGGTAAAAGTCATCGCGATCCATGCACCCAAACCGAAGCCGGTTCGAAGTCTCGGTTTCATGAAGGGTCAACTGAAGATTCCTCAAGACTTCGACACGATGTGCGTTAAGGAAATTGAAGAAATGTTCTACGGCAAGCCATGAAATAGCTTCTTGATGTACACCTCCTATTGTGGTCCGCCGATCGGCCGCAAGAACTATCAAAAGCGGCCGTAGGTCTTCTGGGCAATCCCGACAATATCCTGTTCTTCAGCGCCGCGAACCTATGGGAGATCTCGATCAAGAACTCCGCACGCCGCAAGGACTTTCCAGTTGATCCTGGCATCTTCCGCCGAAATTTACTCACAAACGGCTATATTGAATTCCCTATCACTAGCGAACACGCGATCGCGATTCAAGCTCTTGCGCCCATCCACAAAGACCCATTCGACCGCATCCTCATCGCGCAAGCCACAGTCGAAGGCATCACCCTACTGACCTCGGACCGCCAAGTCGCAAAATATCCCGGTCCTATCCTTAAAGTTTAATCAGCCTGCACAAGAGAAAAGACGAGAGCCACGCGTGGACTCCCGCGTTACCCTCGCCTCAAAACTCGAACCACGAAGCTAGAATTGCGAACCTAGATGTGGCAGTGCACCATGCCGCGCTTCTCCAGGTAGCGTTGGTGGTACTCTTCAGCGCGCCAGAAGGTCGTCGCAGGCTCCACCTTGGTTGCTATAGGCATGCGATAAGCCCCCGCAGCATTGAACTCGGCAATTTTCGCGCGAGCCACCTGCACCTGCTCATCCGAATGCGTGTAGATCACGCTGCGGTACTGCGACCCCCAATCAGGACCCTGCCGGTTCACCTGCGTCGGATCGTGTAGCGAGAAGAATGCATCCAGCAGCGTGTCGAAGGATAGCCGGGACGGATCGAACGTCACATCCACTACCTCCGCATGGCCCGTGCGGTCGGCGCATACTTCTTTATACGTCGGATGTTCCAGGTCTCCGCCCTCATATCCCACCGCTGTGTCGATTACTCCAGGCATCTCTGCAAATCGGGCCTCTACGCCCCAAAAACATCCCGCTCCAAATGTTGCTTTTTCGATTGCCACGTTGCATTGCTCCTTTACTGCTTCAAATAAATCCTGTGAATCGCAGCTTCAAGTCCTGTTCAATATCGGCTCAATTTCACCCCAGCCTCGCGCCTCGAATGGGGCATCCATTGCTGACTCTATTTGGATGCATGAGGCCCCATTTAGTCGTCCGCCGCAGTATTAAAACCGCGAGTATTTCTAGGCTCATGGACCTATCTTCGTCAAACCCTATTTTGGGTCATGTACCAGATCGTCAACCCACTCACGCGCTGCGCCATTCACCCACATAGCTTCTGTTCGTCGTGCAGTGCGTTGTCATTCGGCAGCGCCCTGGTCTATCGTCCGCGAACGCCCTTTGTTGGCCGTTCGCTAACCCTCTTGTTTGCCATACCGCAGTACGGTGGAGGAGACTTCTTACGACCCTCCTCAGTTTCCCCGATGCGTCCCGCCGCTCACCCTTGCCCCACCGCTCCGCCGCCCAAACGTTGCCTTCTTCTTCACCGGAGTTTTTAACTGCGCAAACTCTGGAACCTTTTTCTTCGGCACAACTTTTCTACCCTTCGCCGCCCTCTCCAGCGCCATCACCTCTCCTGGAGTCAGTTCGCGAAACTCACCCGGCGGCACATCTAGACGCAGCGCTCCGTACCCGATCCGCCGGATCTTTTCCACGTGGTGTCCAATCTCCTCAAACATCTTCCTAAGCTGTCGATTCCTCCCTTCAGTTAGGGTCAGTTCGTACCAGGGATTATCCCCACCCCTAACCAATTCCAGTTTCGCTGGCGCCGTCACAATCCGGTCTCGACGACCCGCCCGAACTTCGTCCAGACGCCCGCGGTCGATCACAATCCCACGCCGAATCTGGTCCAGTCCCGAATCGGGAGGCACTCCACTCACCTTCACTAGATAAGTCTTTTCGACCCCCGCTGCAGCCTTCGATAGCGAGTTCGCCAGTTCGCCATCGTTCGTCATCAGCAGTAAGCCTTCCGACAGATAATCCAGCCGCCCCACCGGATACAGCCGCACGTTATCCCCATGTGGACCCGCCTTCGGCCGCTGCATCAGGTCCATCACGGTAGGCCGTTTCTGCGGATCCAGCAGCGTCGTCACATATCCGCGCGGCTTGTTCAACATGTAATACCGCTGCTGCTCCGGCCCCTTCAGCAGCTTTCCATCTACGCGGATATGGTCGCGACTGGCATCGTGCTTCGTTCCCAGTTCAGTGATGGTAGTGCCATTCACCTGAACCCGCCCAGCGAGAATAATCTCTTCCGCCTTCCGTCGGCTCGCAACTCCGGCCGCCGCAAGAATCTTCTGCAGCCGCTCTTGTTTATCGCCCTCTTGTTGGTCACCCGTTTGCTTATCATTCCCGGAGAGAATCTGCTTTCGCTTCTCCGCGCCACCCGTACCCTCAATCGCCTTCTTCATCGCTGCCTCGTTTTTCTGACCGCGGACAAGCTCATCGCGGTCACTCTTGATTGTATCTACTCTACGAGCGCCCCCAACCTCCGCGTGCCCCATCCATCGTGGCATTATCGTGGTCGGGGGATGTAGAAAGCTTGCACAATCTTCTCACCGCGCACCCCTCTACTTCCTGTACCGTATCTCTAACCGCATTCCAATCCAGCCAGCCCAAGTCCCAACCCATCGGGATGCAAACGGAGCCGCACATGCCTCTCGAGGTCCACACCCCCGACGAAGCCCTGTCCGCCGACTCCGGCCTGCGCCATAACATCCTCACCCCGCTCGAAACCCTCTCGCAATCCATCTCCGCCATCGCTCCCACCACCTCGCCGGCCCTCACCATCCCACTCGTCTTCGCCCTCGCAGGCAACGGAACCTGGCTCGCCTACCTCCTCGCCGCCGCGGCGACCCTGCTGATGGCGCTCTGCATCGCCCGCTTCGCCCAATCCTCCGCCTCCCCCGGCTCTCTCTACAAATACGCCACCAACTCCCTTCCCGTAATCGGAGGCCGCACCGCAGGCTGGGCGCTCCTGCTTGCCTACACCGCCACCGGAGCCTCGGTCGTTGGTGGTTTCCTCAACTACGCCGGCGTCCTCTTCCCCGCCGCCCATGCCATCCCCGGCCCACTGCTCGCATTCATCGCCACCGCCGCCGCCACCTTCTTCGCCTATCGAGACGTCCAGGCTTCCGCCCGCCTCATGCTCTGGATCGAAGCCGCCTCGGTCTTAATGATCGCGCTCGTCATCCTCGCCTTGATCTTTCGCAGCGGTCTCAAGCTTGACTTCCCGCAAGCGCAACTGCACGCCGTTACCCCATCAGGAGTACGCCTCGGCGTAGTCCTCGCCCTCTTCAGCTTCGTAGGATTTGAGAGCGCCACAACGCTCGGCCACGAAGCCCGCCACCCACTCCGCACCATCCCCCGAGCCGTCATCCAGTCCGCGATCCTAAGTGGCCTTTTCTTCCTCGTCTGCTGCTACACAGAAACTCTCGGCTTTCGTCAGCTCCATCAGGATCTCGGTACCTCGGAAGCTCCGTTCCGAGCGCTCGCCTCCATCGCCCGCGTACCCATCGTCGGACCGTGGCTCGGCACCGGCATCGACATTGGGGCCTTTGTCAGTATGTTTGCCTGCACCTTGGCCTGCATCACAGCCGCCGCCCGCGTTTTGCTTAAGATGGCTCAAGACGGCCTTGTGCCCCATCTCCTCGGCCGCACTCACATCAAAAACGAGACGCCACACCTGTCGGTCCTCACCGTAGGCCTCGCTGTTTTATGCCTCTCCGCAGGCCTCTCCGCCCATGGAGCATCCGGCGCGGATATCTACGCCCAGATGGGCTCACTCGCCGTCTACGGATTCATTACCGCTTACTTCCTTATCGCCGCCGCGCTCCCCCTCTATCTCCGCCGCAACGCCCAACTCACCCCCGCCGCCCTCACCCTGTCCATCGCCGCCGCCCTCGCAATGCTTCTCGCCATGGCCGGCACGCTTTACCCAGTTCCCCCATCCCCGTATAACGTCCTCCCTTACATCTATCTCGCTTACCTCGCTGCCGGCCTACTCTGGTCCCGCCTGTCCCCCGCTATAGATAGTCACTCGTTCACCTGAACCAACCCACAAACGCTCGGGTGCCCCATCCTTCGCGGCGACATCGCGAAGGGTGGGATGTAGACCGTTCGCATTGCCACAGCTTGTCGCCTGAATCAATTCTGTAGACTCAAGGGAGGACTGGTCGACAAGGATGAGAGAACTAAAAGGATGAATCAGCAAGAAATAGTTTTAGTCCTGTTCCAGGTAATTGTGCTGGTGCTGGCTTTTTCAGTACACGAGAGTGCCCATGCCTACGTCGCGATGCGGCTTGGCGATCCGACCGCATACATGCTGGGACGCGTGACGCTGAATCCGATGAAGCACATCGATCCGCTGGGATCGGTGGTTCTGCCGCTGCTGGCGCTGGTCTACCACTGGCCGCTGCTCGGTTGGGCGAAACCCTGCCCGGTGACGCCCCGCAATTTTCGACACCCACGGCGCGACGACATTCTGGTGTCGCTGGCAGGACCTGCAAGCAACCTGGCGATGGCCACTCTGGCGCTGATCCTGCTGGTTGTGTTCAAGCATGTCGGCGGATTTCCGGCGATCGTGGCAGCGATGGCAATGGCAGACCACGTTCCCGGCGTGGATGCGAGCAGCTTGCGACTGTTTCCAGCGGCGATGCTGCTGTACTACGGGGTTGCGATCAACCTGCTGCTATTTGTCTTCAACCTCATCCCAATCCCTCCGCTAGATGGCAGCCACGTCTTACGACAATTTCTCCCTTACAACGTGGAGCAGATCTACAACCGGATCGGCGGAATCGGGCTGCTCTTGATCTTCTTTTTCGGCGGTAGCCTGATCTTTGGAACGTTCTATTACCCACTGCTGGGTGTCTTCGACCGGATGTTGGTGGCCTTATAATTCGGCCGCATCCTGTTACCCTTCCTATTGAGAAAAGTATGAGTGAAGAGATGAAGTCTACAGCGCGAAAGCGCGTATTGAGCGGTATGCGGCCTACGGGAAAGCTGCACCTTGGCAACTACATGGGTGCGCTGAAGAACTGGGTCGAGTTGCAGAACGCTACTTTCGAAGATGGCAGCCCGAAGTACGAGTGTTATTTCTTTATCGCGGACTTTCACGCCCTGACGACGGACTACGCAGACACCAGCGAACTTCGAGTGAACATCAAGCAGGTTGCGTTGGACTTTCTATCGGCTGGGCTTGATCCCAAGCGCAGTACGATCTTTCTTCAGAGCGAGGTGCAGGCGCATTTTGTGTTGAACGACATGCTGGGGATGGTTACGCCGCTTAGCTGGCTGGAGCGCGTTCCGACCTATAAGGACCAGCAGGAGCAGCTGAAAGAGAAAGACTTGGCGACCTTCGGATTTCTTGGCTATCCGGTGCTGATGAGTGCTGACATTCTGCTGTATCAGCCGGACTTTGTGCCAGTGGGATTGGATCAGGCCCCGCACGTGGAAATTACGCGAGAGATTGCACGACGATTCAACCATCTTTACGGGAGCAAGCGCACGGCGGCGAATACGGCAAAGTCCGACAAGGAGCGCCTCGCGGAGTTGGAGAAGTCGACCGACGTCCGAGAGATTCTCCCCGAGCCCAGGGTGCTGCTAACGCCGAGCCCGAAGCTGCCGGGAACCGATGGCCGCAAAATGTCGAAGAGCTATGGAAACACCATCCTGCTGAGTGATCCTGAGTCGGAGATTCGCGCCAAGCTGAAGACGATGGTCACCGATCCTGCGCGGGTACGTCGCACTGATCCAGGTAATCCGGATGTGTGCCCGGTGTTCGATCTGCACAAAGTATTCTCCAGCGACGAGGTCCAGACGCAGGCTGCAGAGGGTTGCAGAACCGCTGGGATCGGCTGTATTCAGTGCAAAGGCTGGCTAGCCGACGCGGTGGTGAAAGAGCTGGCGCCGATTCAGGAGCGAAGGCGCCACTTCGAGCAGAATCCGGATGACGTCGATGCAATTCTGGACGACGGAGCGTTCCGCGCCAACGGACGCGCAGCTGTAACGATGCGGCAGGTTTTCTCCGCGGTGGGGCTATCCAGACGATGAAGGAAGAGATCCAGGACGGCGCAAATGCAGGCGAGCCCGAAGACGCACCCGCGGTCGTTCCTGAAGAACAGCTTGCGCCGTTAGCAGAGCCGTTTACGCTACAGCCGGGCCCAATTGTCCGCGAAACCGAGACCAAGCGTAGCGGTGCCGCGACCTCTGCTGCAAAGGATGCGGCGCAGGAAGAAGCTTCCCAATCGCCTTTCTCCGTAACTGTCGGGAAGGTGTACGACGGCCCGCTCGACCTGCTGCTCGATCTGATTCGCAAACAAAATATCGACATCTACGACATTCCAATCGCGCTCATTACCGGGCAATTTCTCGACTATTGCCACCAGTTGAAGCAGACCGACGTAGACGCAGCGGGCGAATTCATCTACATGGCGTCGCTGCTGATTCACATCAAATCGAAGACGCTGCTGCCGCGCGATCCCTCCGACGTGACCGGGGCCGACTCCGAAGACCCGCGCCGCGAGCTGGTGGATCGGCTGCTTGAGCACGAGCGCTTCAAGGCCGCGGCGCAGATGCTGATGCAGAAGCAGCAGATTGAAGAAGCCACCTGGTCGAAACCTGGAATGCGTGACTTTCTCCGCGAGCTGGCAGGGGACGAAACGGCGAGCGTCGACATGGAGCAGGAAATCGCGGCCGACACCGTCGACTTGGTGCGCGTCTTTCAGAGCGTGCTGGAGCGGCTGCGCGAGCGTCCCGTTCTGAACGTTGACGAGGAGGCCGTTACGGTCGCGCAGATGATCGACTATGTGAAGCGGCGCCTGATTTTGGAAGACCGTCCGGTGAGCCTGCGGCGTCTGCTGCACAGCACCCATTCCGAGCGCGCGCTGATCTGCATGTTTTTGGCTATGCTGGAGTTGGTGCGGTTGCAGGCTGTGCTGCTTCACCAGCCGCGCGAGCTCGGCGACATTCTGATCAAGAAGACGGAAGCCTTTGACCATGTTTTTTCCGAGCGGGAGCAGGCTCGAGACGACTGGCGCTAAAGCAGAGAGGTTCGAGGTACAAGGTTCGACCTGCACGTTTGCCGAAAGTCGGGGTCGGCACATCGGGCGCTGGGTTGGTATTCTATCGTCTGACATTTATGAGCCTGAAAGCAAAGATTGAAGCTGTTATTTATGCGTCGGAAGAGCCGGTAACACTGGCGCAACTGGTGGGCCTGCTGGGTGAAGAGGCGCAGGGCGAGCTCGACCGCGCGGCCGAGGCGCAGCAGATGCTGGCGCTCGACGAGGTCGGCGTTGAGACCGAGGAAGTTCAGCTGGCAGCCGACGAACCTGCGTTGAGTGCAGACCTGGACGCCGGAGCGGTGGACGACGTTGCGGAGCCATCGGCGGAGGGTGTCGCGGTGCCTCCACCTCCCGTACAGGGCGTCGAGTCCAGCGAGGCAGAAGCGGCATCAGCGGCTACACGAGCGGAGAAGGCTAGGGCGGTGAAGCTCCGTGCGTACTTTCGCTCTGTGCTGGACGGGCTGATTTTGGACTATAGGTCGGAGGACCGGGGGCTGGAGGTTCGCGAGATTGCCGGGGGCTTCCGCTTTGCGACCAAGCCCGAGTACCACGACGCGGTGCGTGGCTTTGTGAAGTCCCTGAAGCCCCCGCTAAAGCTGACCCTGCAGTCGTTGGAGACCCTGGCAGTGGTGGCCTATAAACAGCCCGTCACTTCGCCGGAGATCTCGGAGATTCGTGGGGTGGATTCGAGTGGCGTGCTGGGTTCGCTAATCGCACGCAAGCTGATCACGACGGCAGGGCGGAAGCAGGTGATCGGGCGACCCATCCTCTACAAGACAACCAAGGAATTCCTGCTCAAGTTTGGGCTGAGAGACGTTGCCGAGCTTCCCAGCATCGAAGAGTTTGAGAAGATGGCTGGGCAGATGGCCGAGCAGGAGGAGATTGCCATGGAGGACGTATCGCGGCCGCACGGCGCGCCCGAGACAGCGGAAGAGTTGGAGCAACAGCGTGAGGCCTACGCCCCGCAGGCAGACGGCGAGAGCGCACCGGCGGACAATGTATCGGATGAGACCGGCGACAAGGCATCGGTGGACGGGCGCATCTCTTCGCTGCCGCCAAACTATAACGACGCGGAAGATGATCCATCGGCGCAGGAAGCTGAGATCCAGAAGCGCGATGGCAACTAGTGTCAACAGACATTGATTCGCAGTCCGAAGCTAAGGGCCAAAAGCCGGTCACATACCAGCCCAAGCCGCAGGCTAGCTAAGCGCCGATTACGAGGACCAAGGGCCGAAGACCCAACACATATTATCTATTGGCTGCTGATTGTCAGTTGGAATAAACGGGGGAACAAATGACTTTACCTAATTTTGATTTTGACGATGCTGGCAGCGGAGCGCCTGACGTCGCCGGTACTCCGGAGGGTGACGGCGATTTCGAGACGGATAATTTGCCTGATACCGGTGACACCAGTGCGGGGGGCCAGGTGCTGCCGAAAAAGAACGATGAAGGGGTCGTCGACCCTGACGCTCACGCCCATTCAACGGGTTTGCTGGAAAAGGTGATCGACGAGATCAGCCACGGGACGCTGTTGCCCTAAAAACCGTACGAGGTGGACGTGCCAGGAATCGGATTCGAAGCAATGCTTGAAGTCGCTCTGACGGAAGCTCGGACGGGGCTGGCTGAAGGCGGCATACCCATCGGAGCTGCGGTGTTCGCGGCGGACGGTCGTCTAGTTAGCTCCGGACACAACCGGCGTGTACAGGACGGTGATCCCAGCGCACACGGAGAGACCGACGCATTCCGCCGCGCAGGGCGGCAGAGAAGCTACAGCCAGATGACCATGGTGACGACTCTGGCGCCGTGCTGGTACTGTTCAGGGCTGATCCGGCAGTTCGGATTCGGGCGGCTGATCGTGGGGGAGAGCAAGACGTTCCAGGGTGGGATCGACTGGCTTAGGGAGCGCGGGGTGGAGGTTATCGACCTGCAATCTGACGCCTGCATCTCGCTGCTAGCGGGATTCATCCACGAACATCCTGACATCTGGAACGAGGACATTGGGGTAGAGTAAAGTGTTTGCCCGATAAGACACGAGGAGCACTCATCAATGGCCCGCCGCCTTCTCTACACGTGTATCACTCTCGCTGTGCTGTTGTTCGCGCCAATCCCTCGCGCCCAATCCTACGGCCAGGCACACCCCGACTGGACGACGCCCATCGCTCCCTTCCGCATCGCCGACAACCTCTACTACGTCGGCAGCAAGGACCTCGCCTCCTACTTGATCGTCACACCCGCTGGCGACATCCTTATCAACTCCAGCCTGACTACTTCCCCGCCGCTCATCCGCAAGAGCATCGAGCAACTCGGCTTTCACATCCGCGACGTAAAAATCCTGCTCATCAGCCACGCCCACTTCGATCACGACGCCGGCTCAGCCGAACTTATACGCCTGACCGGCGCGAAATATATGGTCATGGACGCAGATGTGCCAGTCGTCGAAAGCGGCGGCGCGATAGACTTCGCCTATCCCAACGACCACTATCCCCCCACCCGGGTCGATCGCATCCTGCACGACGGCGACGAAGTCCGCCTCGGCAACGCAGTCCTGGTCGCGCACAAAACCGCCGGCCACACTCGCGGCTGCACCACTTGGACCATGCGCGCAATCTCAGGCGGCAAGCCTCGCGACGTTGTCATCGTCGGAAGCTGGAATGTGAACCCCGGCTTCCGCCTGATCGACCATCCCGGCCACCCAGCCTCCTACCCCAGCATCGCCGCCGACTACCAGCACACTTTCGCCACCCTCAAGGGGCTACCCTGCGACATCTTTCTTGGCGCCCACGGCATGTACTTCGACATGCTCGCCAAGCTCGGCCGCGCAAGGTCAGGAGCAGGCGACAAAGTTTGGATCGACCCCGAAGACTATCGCGCCGCCGTAGCCGAGCGCGAGCAAGCCTTCGCAACCGAACTCAAACGCCAACAGGATGCCCCTTAGCTCCCTGCGAAATTACTCAATGGCAAATACCGCGTAAACGGTCGCCGTCTTCTCGATCTGACGCGCATTAATAGCAAGCGGGGGCACGGCAGCCGCCATTGGCATAGCCTTGTCCATCCTTTGCATCACGGGCCGTATCGGCGCCGCCTGCGTTTCATTGCTTGCGAAAATCAGCACCCCCAGCTTTACGTTCAATCCCCGCGCCATCTCGTCGGCCACCACTCGCGCCCGCTGCAGCGCTTTGCCTGCCGCCTCGGCCTGTGGCTTGTTCTCGTCCTTCAAACTCCAGTCAATCGCGCCGCTCTGATTCGCTCCCGCCTTCACCGCCAGATCCAGCACCCGCGCGGCATCCGCTGCATTCGTCCGCACATTCCAGTTTTGCGCAAGCATCCACTTCCGCTTCGCCTTCTCCTCAGCGGAAAGCTGGTTCATCTGGTATTGCTGGACCTCAGCGAGGTTCTGATTTTCGCTCTCGATCGCGTCCGAAGGAACGCCCGCCGCTTTCAGCGCACCCACAACCGCATTCGACACCTTTGACCCAGAAGCATACGCAGAATCGTGGTCCACGGCATACACTACGAAGCCCACGTGAACCGTCGCGACATCTGCCATCGTGGTCACGCTGTCCGTTGCCGTGATCGCTATCGTCCGATTCTCCTTGCTCACCGTGATGCCCTGGCCCGGCATCTGCGCCACGCACACCGCTCCCCCCGCGCCAACAAGCAACACCGCCGTCGATCCCAGTCTCATCCAACTACCGATCTTCATTGTTCTTCTCCTTCAGACCCGCTCAACAAATCTGCCAGCGTCTTCTTGTGCTTCGGCTTGGCCGCAGCTTTCTGCTTCGGGTCGGGAATAACGCTTCCAGCAGGCACCGGACCGATCCGGTCCCGCGCGTTTTCCTTCACCGCTTTCACCACGGAGAAAACCCGCTTCTTTGCCTTCGCCATACCAACTCTCGATGCTGACACAGCCATGATTATGCAATACTTTCCCCTGCAGCCGCTTGGCCGGGATTTCGCGCAGCGAAACCGCACGCAGCCAATCCAGGAGGGACCCAGTATGGAAGAACGAGAATTTTTCGAAGAACGGCCCGAGCAGAAAACCCACACCATGACCTGCCCGCACTGCGGTCAGCCCGGCGAATATCAGATCGGCTGGCTCGTCCGCCGCAAGAAGGCTCAGCTCCCGCGCAACGCCGACGAGCGTGACCGTGCGCGCTTCGCCAAAGCCCAGAGCTACATGGTCCGCACCGACGACGTGCTCGGCTGCAAGAACGTCCGCTGCCGCAAACGCTTCGACATCGCCGGAATCCAGTCCGTCGCCTTCATGTAGCCTATCCGGGTGCCCCATGCTCATCCTGACCTGCACGGAGGGATGATCGTGGGGGTACTCACTTCCACTCCAGGCCCATCTCAAATCTACGATCCGAGTTTCAGCATCCTACGTGTAGGTCCCATTTGTGCTTTAGTATTGTAAGCAGACCACCTAGGAGACCCCATGGCCAACTACCTGATCCCCGTCGAGGAGCGCAACCTCAGCCCTCAGGGGGTCGAAGCTCTCGACCGCCGCCGCCGCCGTGGCCAACTCTTCCTCGTCCTCTGCTTCAAATGCCTCATCGTCGGCGCCCTCGTCACGCTATGGGCCGGCCAGGATCTTACCTACTCGCCCGGCTGGGTCCGCCCCATGTTCTATTGGGACGCCATCCTCTTCACGCTCGCCGCCATCTTCGGCGTAGCCGGCATCCGCCTGCGCCGCGGCTCAAACGAGTTCATCAGCTATTAGCGACTGAAGTGCCTCAAGCCTCGGCTCTCTAAGAATGCGCTACATGAAACTGTCATCCTGCAAGCGCAGCGGAGTCGAAGAACTGCGCCTTTGCTCCCTGCGAAGGTTGTCATCCTGAGCGAATCACAGCGGAGTCGAAGGACCTGCCGTTAGCTCCATCGCCTCATACCCGGCTCGTCCGGCGTATCATCCGGTGTGTGACTCTCGCCGAGCCTCAACACTTCGCCCCGATCGAAATCATCCTGCTGCTGGCCCTCGCAGTCGCCTCAGCTACCCTCTTTTTCCTGCGCTTCGCCCCGATCCTTCGCAACATCCTCACCGCTCGCAAGGACCTCGGCTTCTCCCTGCGCCCTTTCTCCCGCCGCATCCGTGACTTCGTCTGGGAAGTCCTTTGCCAATCCAAAGTCATCCGCGAGCGTCCGCTCCCCGGCATCGCCCACGCCTTCGTCTTCTGGGGATTCCTCGCCTTCGCCTTGGTCTCGCTCAACCACCTCGCCGCTGGCTTCAGCCTGGCCTTCCTCCCGCCCGAAAGCCTCATCGGCCGCTTCTACTTCCTCTTCGCCGCCGCGTGGGCTCTGCTCGTCGCCATCTCCATCGCCGCGCTCTTCGTCCGCCGATTTCTGATCCGCCCCATCTGGCTAGGCAACAAAGTCTCCTATGAATCCGGCTTCATCGCCCTGCTTATCTTCACCCTGATGGCGACATACCTCGCTACCTTCTTCACTCACGACGACGCCACGCTCAAAGCCCTCTGGTGGACGCACACCCTCGCCCTACTCATCTTCCTTCCTCTCATCCCGCACACCAAGCATCTCCACCTCGTCTTGTCGCCCATCACCATCTTTCTGAAGCGCGACGGCTTCTCCGCAATCCCACCTCTTTCCACCGACGAGAATATCGAAGACTTCGGCCTGACCACGGGCAAGGACCTCACCCAGATCATCGCCCTCCAGGCCTACTCCTGCGTTGAATGCGGACGATGCACCGAGCATTGCCCCGCCTCCGCCACAGGCAAAGTCCTCAACCCCAAAGAGATCATTCTCGGCACTCGGGCCTACCTCAGCTCGTACGGCTCCGCATCCGACACTCCACTCCTCACCGACCTCCGCCCCGACGGTTTGTCATCCCGCCGATTGTTGTCATCCCGCAGCGAAGCGGAGGGATCTGCTTCTCCATCTGCCAACACGTTCTCCCTCGAAGCCGCCTTCGAATGCACCACCTGCGGCGCTTGCGAATATCAGTGTCCCGTAGGCATCCAGCATCTCCCCATCATCATCGGGCTGCGCCGCGGAGCCACCAACACAGGCGCCTGGGAGGATCCCTACGGCACCAAGCTCTTCCTCGCCCTCGAAAAATCCGGCAACGCACTCGGCCTGCCCACTTCCGAGCGCGACAAGTTCATCGCTCGCGCCGCCCTCCCCATCTTCGACGGCACTCAGGAGTATTGCCTCTGGCTCGGCTGCATGGGCGCCTATGATCCGCACGGCCGCGAGATTATCGCCGACTTCGCCCGCATCATGGACCACCTCGGCGCCACTTTCGGCGTCCTCAAGAAAGAAAAATGTACTGGCGACCCCGCCCGCCGCCTCGGCAACGACCTCGTCTTTCAAACCCTCGCTGAATTCGGCCTCGCCACCTTCGCCGCACAAAAAGTCCAGAAGATCGTCACCATCTGCCCCCACTGCGTCCGTACCATCGCTAACGACTGGCGCGAATTCGGTATCGCACCCGAAATCGAACACCACAGCGAATTCATGGCCCGCCACAAGTCTCGCCTGCCATCCATGCAAAGTATTGCCGTTCTGAGCGCACTACCCTCCGAGGTTGTCAGTCTGCCCCTGAGTGAAACGAAGGGGAAGAATCCCCGCATTTTGCCCGAAGCGCCACAGCTCGCAAATGTCCCCGAAACAGTCGTCTACCACGACCCCTGCTACCTCGGCCGCTACCAGAACATCTACGCCGAACCCCGCGCCGTTATTCAGCAACAGGCCACCCTCGTCGAAGCACCGCGCAACCACGAGCGCAGTTTCTGTTGTGGAGCCGGCGGAGGACTAGCTTTCCTCGGCGAAGAAAAGGGCGACGCCCGCGTCTCCCACGTCCGTGCCCGCGAACTAGCCGCTACCGGAGCCGCTACCATCGCCACCGCCTGCCCTTTCTGCAACACCATGTTCAGAGATGCCCTCACCGCCATCACGCCCGACAACGCCGCCCCACCCCATCTGCTCGACATAGCCCAACTCACCGCCCGCGCACTTCCTTCAAAGCCCACGGGCACCCCATGATCACCGAGCGCAACTGTGCGAGCTTATCGTGGGAGTACTCCCCCACCCCGCCTTACCAGAGCGCTACCGAATCTCTCCGAAGTGGACATCTTCCGCCGGCCCCGCTCCCTGGTCCAGAAACTGAATCGAAGTAGCCGGCCCCAGCCCTCCCGGACCATCCGCGTCAGTCCCCCACTCCCGCAGTGCCCACACAATCTGTTTCGAAGGGGTTACCTCAATCGCCTGCACCGATCCCGGAGCATTGTCCCCGTTCTTCGTCCACTCATTCACCCAGTTATTGATGACGGTATCGCCATTCGCAAGCCGCCACGCATTCTGCAAGCTGGCGAACTTGTATCCCGGAGCGTCGGCCGGCGTCCAATTCCAAACCGAGTCGCCACGTCGCGTCACCTCTCGCACTCCCAGCCGATCCGTTATCAGTACATTGCCATTTGCCAGCGGATTCGCGCTCCACGCACCCGGAGCCGGGAATGACCACAGCTCATGCCCATCCGAATCGTATTCAACGATTTTACCAAGATCCATATGCGCCACCATCACCGTCCCCGCCGCGGTCAACCGCACATGACGGAACTGAGGATGCACGCTGACCGGATGCTTCACCGCGAGCGAAAACTCCTTTTCGATCGCTCCCGTGCGAATGTTCACCACCCGTAACACCGCATTCGGATCACCGTTCTGGATATAAAGTACGCGTTCCATTCCGATCGGTACTGCAGTATGCACTTCATGTCCCGCCGGCGGCTCATAGTTCCACACCACCTTCTTATCCGGCGAAATCTCCGTCAGCCCAAATTGATGCGCAAAAAGAATATTCCCGTTCGATAGCTGCACCATGTCGCTGATCTCGCCCTTGCCCGCAGGATCGTCGTAGCTCCAGACAATCTTTCCCCCACGCACGGTATAAATCCTGCGATTGTGCGACTCGCCCGAATAAACGAAGTCATGCTGAGCTAAGCCCTTTCCCGGAAGCACCGCAGGAGCCCTGCCCGGCGTCGGAACAATCGCCGTTGCTCCTGAAGCCGTTCCGTTCTGAGCCTGCAACAGTCCGCAACTCACCCCAAAAAACATCACCCCAACCGTCAGCTTCGCTGTCATTCGAAATCCTCATTCATCTCATAAGTGTCTTATCTGTTATGCAGCAGAAACATCATGTTTGTCATTCCGCACCCTGAGCAAAGTCCGAACGGGGAGAAATCTGCTTTTGCTTTCCAACGCTTCACGCCGTCGTTCGCAGCTGATATCCGCGCACTCCTTGCGCTCATCGCATCGGCAAAAACTTCCCGTCGCAGGAATAGGGCTTCGCCTTCGCATCCATCAAAGCTACCTTTACATCCTTGTTTCCGCCCGTCGGCTCAAGCGGAATATTCGACCCCACCGTGACGATATTCGCGAACTTCAGATGCACTTTGTCCGAAGTGATCCCGCGGATCGTAACATTCGCCAGCGTGACCTCAGTCCGATGCGACTCATCGTTCCCCGCGATCAACACGTCGCCCGGCGTCAGGTCCGTCACATTCTCAATCGTGATGCTCTTGTAGTCCGGAATCCGGTCACCCTTAAACCCGGGATCGAAGAACTGGTCGATCGTTCCCTCGTTGTAATAAGGACTGATCGCAATCGGTACCTGGATATCCCGCATGCAAATGTTCTTGTAAACCATGTCATGCACCAGGCCGCCGCGCGTCACGTTGCTCTTGATGCGGATGCCACTGGTCGTGTGGTCTTCCGTCAGCCCGTCCACCAGCAGGAAGCTGTCGCCGGTATACGTTTCGCTTCCAATTGACATTCCGTGTCCACTATAGAAATGATTGTCGAGCACGCTCATGTGGGTTACGCCCGTCTTGATGGCGATGTTATCGTCGCCATTGTCGATCCAGCTATGCGCAATCGTGATGTTTGACGATGACCCAGGATCGATGCCATCCGTATTCCGCGGCCTGGGATCGCCGGGCCCGGGCTCATGCACCGGCGTCTTCAGGTGCACACCCCACGCCGTAAACCCATTCGTCTGCGACACGCCCACATGAAAGTTCGGAGCATCATGCAGCGTGATTCGGTACATTACAAATCCATCCGCCTGCGCCGCATCAATCAGCCGCGGATCGCTGTACGGAGTGTTTTTGGGTTCCGCCTTCACCGCCAGCGCCCACCACGAATAGCCTTTATCCAGCAGCTTGGCGCCGCCTCTTCCATCAATCACGCCATCGCCCATGATCGCTGTGTTCTTAGCGCGAATGGTGATAAACGACTTACAACCGCGCCCCTTCGCCTGCATCAAGACACCGCATGACCCAGCCGCCACGTCATAGTCCGAAGCCCGCCGCGACGCAAACAGTGTAACGCCCCTATCTACCAATAACGTCACACCTTCACGCAGTTCCAGTGGTCCACTCAGGAAGGCGTTCGAGCCTTTCCCCGCCGCAAGCTCGATAGCCATGCCCGGCTTGCACCTGGCCGCAAAGTTATTGATCGCTCCCTGGATCCGCGCCGTATCCGAGTTCGCCTCATCGGCTTCTTTAAGTGCATCGCCCACTGCAGCGATCTTTGCCTCAAGCTTCGCGCACGCCACAGGAATTTTCGGCTCCGTTACCACGCGCGTATCCTGTGCCCATGCGACCGACGCCATCCCAGCCACACCACACGCTACCAGCAGGCGCGTCGCCGACTGACCACACATCTTCTTTATAGAAATCAATCCATTTCTCCCATTCACGCAGCAGAAATCAGCACACGCAATCGGGAACAATCATATCCCCGGTATCGCTTCGTCATTCCATCACCCGTTGGATAGTCACCACGCGCACACATCAAATGTGCACCCCGAAAATCCCGGTTTTGACGCGGAAAGGCCGCCCGGCAACAGGGCGGCCTTTCCTTTAGGGAGAATAGTTCCAACGGAGGCAAAGCCATCAGAACTTTCTGGCTGCATACTAAGTTTGGCCCAAACCGGTGTCAAGGCCAAAACTTCGCCTCTACAACCTATAAGAAACAAATGACTTAACTGAGGGTAACTTCGCGGTAATCTTCGCCTAATATTCGTCTGCTGCGAAGTTTTGATGACACGACCGTCAGCAAAATAATGGGTTTACGTTGATTTCTGCACCAGTCAAGGTGCAATCCGGCTGCCCGACGTCGATAGGCCAATCTCCACACCCCGCCGAGCCACTTTCCGATACCGCGTTATGACTCAGGACCACCCAGTCGCTTGCCCAGAGATCCGCGCAGATCAATCCGCAAAAACTCCGGCTCGCTCGCCGCCGGCTTACCCTGCATCACGCGTATTAAGGCGCGGCCACCACCAAAAAACAGGCCCAGCACGAACGCAGCCAGTCCGGCAATACCACAAAAAATCGCAATGCTCACCAGCAGGCTATACGTCTTCCTGACCTCCGCATGGAACTCGAGTGGCATCGGCTTGTCGTACGTCAGCTCGCTCACCAGATGAATCCCTTCCACCATCTTCTGCGCATCGACCGCACTCCACGAGCCCGACGTCATCGCCACCAGCGGACCCTCACGCCGCAGCTTCACTGTACCCGCCGACTTCCCCGCCGAGACCTGTTGATTCATCGCCGCAGCAATCGCGCGCCCATGATCGCCCGCGATCTGCGGCGTCGGATACAGCACCAGCGTCAGGATACCGCCACTCTTTGACCGCGCGGTCACAGTCTCCGCGCTCTTGTCGAACCCCACCACATCCGCCGGCAACACGCCACCCATCGCCGCATAGCCCACCGGCCCCAGCGCATACCTCACTGACTCCGCATCGAACCCCTTCGCCGGCAGCAACGCCGGCAGCAGCGGAGCCATCCCCGCCGTCCCGCTTACCTTCGGCAAATGCTCAATTAACTCCTTGGACAGCATCATCTCTCGCGCAGGGATATAAAAATACTCTCGAACGACATTCACTCCAATACGCACGAGCAGATCTTTCCCGCTCGACACCGCCTCATCTCCTAATTTTTCAGACCGCATACCGGGTTTCTTGAAATAGTCGTATGCCGAAATCGCCCCGCTCGCATCCATGAATCTGTAGACCGATACATCCACGAAGACCCAGAAATCCTTCCCGTTCGAATTGCCATATTTCGACTTCGCAAACCGCTTCAGCCCGTCCTCAGATACGACGGCCTTGTCCTGCGCACTCAACCCAGCCGCATCCAGCCTCCCCAGCCCATCGCCGGAATCGCCCTCAGCCTCTCGATGCAGTCCACCTAACGTAGCCGGCAACAAAGGAGCAGGCGGCTCAACAAGCATCGTCTTCGCAACCGGAACCTGCGCGCACACCGCATCCCCCGCGGCTAAACACACCAATCCCGCCACTGCCATCACGGACAGCCGCAACGCCTCGTTCAGCCTAACCCGAAAATCACCCATACTTCGGTCAGACTACCACCGCACCCGCCCCGTTAGCGCAACGACACCGTCTTCACCGACCAACAAAACCCCGGGTGCCCCATCCTTCACGCCTCTGTGAAGGGTGGAATGTAAACGCCCACTCCCCGAATGTCCTTATTCGCAACTATTGCCCGACAGCCGCCCGCTCCGTCACAACCCGCGTCCCGCTCAACCCACCTTCATACCGCGCGACGCCCTTGTATAAACTCTCCGCCACGCGTTGCCGATACTCCGGCTGCTGCAACTGCTCCGCATCCTTCGGATTGGTCACAAACGAAATCTCCGCCAGGATCGACGGCATATTCGCCCCTATCAACACCACAAACGGAGCCTTCTTCACCCCACGGTCCTTCAGCCCCGCATTGCCCCTCTGCAATCCTGCATACAGCGAGCCTTCCACATCTGCGGCGAATTCGCGGCTCTCTGCAATCTTGTCCTTTAGCGCAATCTTCTTCACCAAGTCGCTCAGTTGATGAATCGACTGATCGCTCACCGCGTTCTCCCTAGCCGCCACATCCAGCGCGGTTGGGTCGGACGTGAAGTTCAGGTAGTACGTCTCCACTCCACGCGCGCTCGCATCACTCGACGAGTTCGCATGGATCGACAGAAAAAGGTCCGCCTGCGCCTTGTTCGCAATCGCCGTCCGCGTCTCCAGCGGGATAAAAGTGTCGTCGGACCGCGTGTAAATAATCTCCGCGCCCAGCCGATCGTGCAGTAGCTTGCCCACCCGCAGCGCTACATCCAGCACGACATCTTTCTCCTGAATCCCATCCGCACCCAGCGTGCCCGAGTCATGCCCACCATGCCCCGCATCAATCACGATCCGCCCAATTTTTAACCCCAGCGCCCGCACCAGCGAGGTCTGGCCATCTGCCATCGGTGTAGCCGCCCGCGCCGGAGTAGCATCCGCCGCCACCGCATTTGAACTAGCCGCCGTCTTCCCACGACCCTTCCTCGTCTTCTTTGAACCATCCGCCGAGGCAGGTTGAACCACCAAAACTCCGGGCACCCCATCCTTCGCAGCACTATCGCGAACAGTGGGGTGAGCAAGTGTCCCATCCTTCGTAGAACCATCGCGATGGCTGGGCTGAGCCTGCATCGCATCCATCGAGCCCGCGCTCGTATCCCCCGCGCTATCCCCCCTTGAACCTCGCTCCTCGCTCCTCGAACTTGTCTCCACCACCGCGGAGATAGGCTTTGAAGTAGGCTTACTCGTCGCTTCCACCTTGCCCGGCATCTCGCTGACCGCCACCACCTCAGCCGAACTCGCCTGCTTAAGCGCAATCGTATTCGGCACCGTAGGCGCAGCCTCAGCGCGCTTCTGCGGTGCGCCCATCGAAGCCCCCACCGGCCCCGCCTTACCCCCATGAATATCGATAATCAGGCGATACGGATTCGGCAGCAGAAACGCCGAATACTCCGTCACGTCACTCACATCCAGCACCACCCGAGTCATATCGTCGGAAAACTGCGCCGCCCTGATCTTCTTCAAAAACCCATCGTCCGTCACCGTAAAGCTCTTGCCCACCAACTCCTGCGCCAGCTTTGTCCCATGCAGGTCAAAGTAGATGCGGTCCGGATTCGGTACCCGCGCCGCCTCATAGGTCACGTTGTCGCCCAGGTCAATGGCCACCCGCGTATAAGTAGCGGTCGACCAATGCCGAATTCCCGTCACCAGCGCCCGCTTCCCACTGTGCTTAGGACCGTTCATATCGGCCGACATATCTACCACCGCAGGCGCATCCTCAACGAGAACGGGTGCCCCATTCATCGCAGTCCTATCGCGATGAGTGGGTTCGACCACCCCCGAAGTCTGCGCCGTAGCTGGCAACGAAGACCCTCCGTTCCACCCATCCTTCGCAGTCGTGCTGCGAGAAGAATCTCCGGGTGTGACGCCCATCGCCGTCGTGGGGCGACGAGAAACTCCGGGTGCCCCATCCTTCGCAGCCCTATCGCGAAGGGTGGGATCCACAACTGTGCGCACAGCCTGATTCCCAGTTGTTTTCCCTGGAACATCGGACCTCGAACCTCGAACCTCCAGCGAAGCCAGCCCCGCCTTCGCCTCCTCCGCCTGCTCGCTCTTTGAATGTTCCTTCAACAGCTGCTTGTACTTCTCTCGCGCCAACTTCGTGTCGCCAAGATCGTCCTGCGCAATCTGCCCCTCAGCCAGCAGAGCCTGCACCCCCAGCGAACTCGCCGGATACTGTTTCCGCAGAAACTCATACTGCCCCACGGCCGCGCTCAAGCTATTCGCGTCATGCAACCCTCGCCCCTGCTCCGCCAGCAACTCAGCCACCGCATTCACAGCAGCCGCAGCATGAACATCCGCTGGATTCGCATGGTAGATCGCGCGATAAGCATCCATCGCCCGCGTGTAATCCGCCTGCGTGCGACTCGCGTCAGCAATCCCCTCCAATGCCTCGCGCCCTTGCTCCGCCTGCGCCCACGGAGACAGCGCAACCACCTTCTTCGCCGAGCGCGCCCTCGCCATCGTCGAAGTATTCGCACGCACCCCAGCCGCACCACAGCACATTGCCGCGACGCAACTCAGCCCGGCAACGTAAACCGCAGGTCGTATCAGCTTCGCAAGCAATACCCGCATTGGATTATCAAAGCGCATCGCCCCCTCAGTTTAAGTCCCCCCGCGTCACACCACACGTGAAAACCCACCCCGTACACCCCGCGATACCCCCGGCAACATCTGTAACTCGAGTGTCATTCTGATTTCATCACTCGACTGTCATTCTGAGCGCAGCGAAGAATCCGCGCATTGGCACTTGTCTTTCGGAGTAGTAGCGGGCTTCAGCCCGCGGTAACCATGCGAAAAAGAAGGGGCTTTAGCCTCGAGCCTTTTCTCATTAGAGCGGCGAATCAGCCTTTCCCAAGTGGATTCCCACGCAACGTTACGGGCCGACCGCAGCACTGCGATTGTTCAATTCGCCACCGGTGAAGAAATGGTGCTGCACCATGCTCTGGCCAAGCCAGAAGAACAGGCCGATCATGACTACCAGCATCATGAACTTTACCAAGCCCAGCCAACCCGCGAATCCGACATCTGTATCCGCCTTGTCCTTTTGTGAGTCCAACGCAGCACCTCCGCAAAATAAGTCTTCTAAAGCGTGGCCCGATCCGCCTTTACAGACTGCGAAAAAATCCCACACTCCGCCCTTCGGAGTAGCAGCGGGCTTCAGCCCGCGGGAACTGTGCATAGAAGAAACAGGCTTTAGCCCCGGGGCCCTCTGTTGATCCTAGCCGTTCAACTTTCTTCCGCAGCCTAATCATCCCATCAATCCCCCCACTACGTCGGCCACCTTCGCCAACGCCCCATCGAGAGCCCCAACGTCATTCCCACCAGCCTCCGCAAGATCAGGCCGGCCTCCACCTTTGCCGCCCACCAGCACCGCAAGCTGTCCCACTACCTTGCCCGCCTGCACCCGGCCCGTCAAGTCTTTTGTCACGCCAACGATCAACGAAACCTTACCATCGGCAGCCGCACCAAGCACCACCACGCCGCTCCCCAGCTTCCCACGCAGCTGGTCGACGAGATCCCGCAGAGGCCCGCGCTCCAACCCGTCCACACGCTGCACCATCACCTTCACGCCCTTCACGTCGACGGCAGTCGCATCCCCCGCAGCAGCCGAAGCCGACTTCATCCGAGCCGCATCCAGCTCCCGCCGCAGCTTCTTCATCTCCTCTTCCTGAGCCGCCATTCGAGCCCGCAAAGCATCCGCCGGCGCGCCCGCTTCCGCGCCGCCAACCATCTGCCCTACCACGCGCGCCACCTCGAAGTCCCGCCGAAACTCGCCCAGGGCGCCCATCCCACTCACCGCCTCAACCCGCCGCACGCCGCTCGAAACCGAGCCCTCGCCCACCAGCTTGATCAGCCCAATCTCGCCCGTCGCCGCCGTATGAGTTCCACCACAAAGCTCGGTCGAGAAGTCGCCAATCTTCACCACGCGCACGCGGTCGCCATACTTCTCGCCAAACAGAGCCATCGCATGATATTCGTTCACCGCGACATCGATCGGCACATCCACCAGCGTCTCCACCTTCGAGTTCCCCAGCACCTGCCGGTTCACAATCTCCTCGACCTCGCGCAACTCTTCCTCAGCCACACCCGCGAAATGCGAAAAATCAAACCGCAGCCGAGCGCGATCCACCGACGACCCCGCCTGCTTCACATGCCGCCCCAGCACCTCTCGCAGAGCCGCATGCAGCAGATGCGTGCCCGTATGATTGCGCGTCACCGCCGAGCGAACTTCTCCGTCTACGACGGTATCTACGGTGTCGCCCACCGCGATCCTCTCCCGCGCCACCACCCGATGCGCCCACACACCCTGCACCGGCTTCGACGCCCCACTCACATCCGCCACCACCGTATTGTGATCGGCAGAATAGAGCCACCCCACATCCCCAACCTGCCCGCCCGAGTCCGCATAGAAGCTGGTCGCATCTAGCACTACCTCGCCCGCCTCACCCGCCCGCAACTCCGCCGCACCAACGCCATCTTTCACCAGCGCCAACACCTTAGCCCCATCCACCCGCAGCGCCGTGTATCCGGCGAACTCCGTCTTCGCCAACTCCCGATAAACCGGCGCCGCCGACTTCTGCGACCCACCCTTCCAACTAGCCCGCGCCCGCGCCTGCTCCTCCTCTTTGGCCGACTCAAAGCCCGGCATGTCGAACGGAATCCCAGCGTCTCGCGCGGCATCCACCATGAAATCCAGTGGCATACCGAACGTCTCATACAGATGAAAGCTCTCCGTCCCATCGACTACAGGAGGTGTTACCAAAAGATTCAGCATGTCGCGTCGCGGGCCAGCAATTGGCACAACTCTGTCGAAATTCTTGTAAGTAGCTAGATCGTCATATTCGCGCATAACATCCAGACCATGCTGCTTAATCTTGCCCGTGTATACAACGTGCTCCTCTCCATACTGGAGGCTTAACTGTTGCAATGGGACAACGCATCGCACCTTGTAATCATTGATCGTTTTAGAGAGCAGCCGATTCAGTTCTCGCGACCCCAATTCAAGTACGCGCGCAAACTGCTCCTCTTCCGCGAGCACCGTCTTACTAACCCGTTCCGCACTCTCCTTCAATTCCGGATAAGCCACCTGCATCTCATCCCGAACCGCAAACACCATCTCATGCATAAACGGCTTCTCCTGCCCTAGCAGCCGTCCATGCCGAATCCCACGCCGCAGAATCTTCCGCAGCACATACCCACGCCCCTCATTCGCCGGAACCACCCCATCCGAAATCAAAAAAGTAGCCGCCCGCGCATGATCCGCAATAATTCGCAGTGAAGCACTTGCCTTATCTGTTTCATCCGTCTTATCCGTAGTCGTCGTTAGTTTTTTCGCCCGAGCGATCAGCGGCACAAACAAATCCGTCTCGAAGTTAGAAGTAACCCCCTGCAACACGCAAGCAATCCGCTCCAGCCCCATCCCCGTATCGATCGAAGGCTTAGGCAGCGGAGTCAATACCCCATCGCTCCCTCGATCGAACTGCATGAACACCAGGTTCCACACCTCGACATACCTCTGCTCATCCCCCGGAAACGGAGCATCCACCGACGGGTCTTCCGCCGCGGCCTGACCGAAGTCGTAATAGATCTCCGAGCAAGGCCCACACGGCCCCGTATCCCCCATCGCCCAGAAATTATCCTTCGCCCCCAGCTCAAAAATTCGCTCCGCCGGAACTCCAACCTCCAGCCAATACCCATAGGCCTCACTATCCCGAGGCACACTCGCGTCTCCTTCAAAAATGGTTACATACAACTTCGCCGCATCGATCCCGAACCACTCCTTCGAAGTCAGCAGCTCCCACGCATACGCAATCGCCTCGCGCTTGAAGTAGTCGCCAAACGAAAAATTCCCCAGCATCTCAAAGAAGGTATGGTGTCGCCGCGTGAACCCGACGTTCTCCAGATCGTTATGCTTGCCACCCGCGCGCACGCACTTCTGCGAAGTCGCAGCCCGCGAGTAGTCCCGCCGCTCCGCACCCAGGAACACATCCTTGAACTGATTCATCCCCGCGTTGGTAAACAGCAGCGTAGGGTCATTCTGTGGCACAAGCGAAGACGAATGCACCCGCCGATGACCCTGCCCATCAGCCGACTTCTTACCCTCAAAAAACCGCAGAAAATCTTCCCGAATCGCGCTTCCCGACCTGTATTCCATAGCCGATAATTTTATCAGCCAGCCGCAACAATTCCGGGTGTCCCATCCTCGGCGTGGTCTCATCGCGACAGGGTGGGGTAACGAGCACGGCTCGACCGTCTTCCTCCAACCCGCCAACTAACTCCGGGTGCCCCATCCTTCGCAGCCTTACCGCGAAGGATGGGATGTAAACTCTCCACACCGCCGCCTCCAAACCATCCCAACGCTATACTTCAGTGGTTAGGGTTCCACCACCCTTCGCCTGAAACCATGGAACAAGCCCTCAAAGCCAGAATCCAAGCCTGGTCCACCTCACCCAACCCACTCCTCAGAGCGCTATCCCGCGCATTCCGCTCTCTCGGATATGTGCGCCGATTCATCCTCAACTCCCGCATCCGTTCTGAGCAGTTAACCCGCCTCTTCCACTGCGCCTCCCACTACCAGGGCGCCACCTACTCCGAGCCCGACCGCTACCCCGAACTCTTCACCGCCTGCGCGAGCCATCTCAAGAACACTCCCGATCCCATCATCCTCTCCTTTGGCTGCGCCACTGGCGAAGAAGCCTTCTCCCTCGCCGAATACCTCCCCAACGCCACTATCATCGGAGTCGACATCAATAGTTGGTGCCTCCGCCAATGCATCCAGAAGAATTGCAGCCCCTGCATCCAGTTCCTCCACAACAGCAGTCCAAACTACGCAACCCTCGCCAACCTCGACGCCATCTTCTGCATGGCCGTCTTCCAGCGCAGCGAGAATCGCAACCACACCGCCGCCGTCGCACACGGCAACTTTACCTTCGCCAGATTCGAGCAGCAGATCGCCAGCCTCGACGCCAAACTAAAGCCCGGCGGCCTCTTCTTCATCGACCACTCCGACTTCCGCTTCGAGGACACAGCCGTAGCCGCCCACTACACCCCGCTCGACTTCGAAGGCAATCAATTCCTACACCAGCGTCCGCTCTTCGGCCGCAACAACGCGCTCGTCACCACCCAATACACGATGCACCGCGCCTTCCAAAAGCATTCCGCCTAGAACCACGTCCCAGCCTTATACCGGACATATTCTTCACCAAACGCCGCCGCCAAGACCGCCTCTTCCTTC
>JANYLK010000021.1 GCA_025357875.1 Granulicella sp. | reverse complement strand
AGGACTCCCGTGATGACCCACGCGACGAGAAGCCATCCGGCCGATCCTACCTGCCGAGAGATCTCCGCGCTGACGATGAAGATGCCGGAGCCGACCATGATGCCGGCGACGATCATGATTGAGTCGAAGAGGCCGAGCGCTTTGCAAAACTCGGTGGGCGCTAGACCGTGGGAAATATCGCTAACGAGTGTTGCTGTTGTGCTTGTTTCTGCAGGCTGCATTCACGGGCTCCTGGGCTAGAGATGCAGCAAGCGGTCCACTAAAGGGACCCGCCCTGGGGGATACAAATGTCGTACAGCAGGCTAGGCGACACCTTCGTTACGGACGTAAACGGAGTAACCCTCATCCATTATCAGGTTGGGCGGAATAAACGAGAAATATCTACGTGTCAGTGTCAGGTTCGAGCTGCCTAGCTGGTCTGTCCTTCTCCAGAACTTAATCGTGGATACAATTTCGTGTACATAGAAAATCACCTGCGCGTCCTTTTTGTCAATCGAAGAATTCGCGCGAAACAAGGACCTAATTTATGGGAAGCGATATTTTGGAACAGGCTAACTCCGCATCGCCAGCCGGCGCCAGTTTTTTCAATGCCGACGGGGCAACAGTCTTGGGCGCCAGGGCCTCCCATTCCTGAACGGCAACTCCGGCATACTTCTGGCCATCTCCGGAGGCGTCGAACACAGCGCGGAGACAGCGCGTGGTGACGATATTGAATTTCACATCCACAAACGAGCCGATCGGCGTGGGATAACCGTTCGCGTTTTCTACGGGACGCCATTCGTCTACGCTCCGGTATTCCAGGTGCCAGGCCGCTGGCGGCGCAACGCCTACATTCGCACCCGGGCCGTGATCGCTCCAGAACATGATGCGAGAGCCGTCAAGTTTTACCGGCCTTGCCCACTCATACTGAATCCATTGGCTGGAGGGGTTGTGCGGACTCCAGCTTCCCCACATATCTGGAGGCAATGGATTCGGCCGAACGATGCCGTCATTGAGCGCCTTGATCCAGTATTGGACTGGGATCGGCTCATTGGACGCGGAAACGTGTGCTGCCGAAGCGATGTTGCGGCTCGGTTCCGGCAGCGGCCTCGGCTCATGCGTCTGCTTGATCTTTAGCATTCGCGCGGGCGAGACGCTATCGTCCCACTCCACGGTGTCGATTGCAACGCTGCGACGGAAGTGGCCGCCGCCTTTGGCGTCGGCAGTGTGATAAATGATGTACCACTTTCCATTGAACTCGATGACGCCGGGATGGGATGTAGTCGAGGAGACGGGGTCGAGGATGACTTCCTGGTACGTCCACGGTCCAAGCGGCGAACTGGACGTACCGTAGGCGATGCAAGCGTGATAATTTGCCGGGGTACAGGGCGATTTCGGTCCGGCCTGATTGCCGGCATAAACCATGTAATACGTATCCTTGCGACGGAAGAGCCATGCGGCCTCGAAGAAGCCTGTGAGGCTGTCGACGCTGACTTCCTTACCCTTGGGTGTCACCATGTCCGGTTCGAGTTCGATCCCGCGAAGCCTGCCGAACGTGCCCCAGTAGAGATAGACGCGCCCGTCGTTATCGACCATCGCGGTGGGGTCGATGTTTTGAATTTTGTTCGCCTCGGGCAGCGACTGCGAGACGATCGGGCCACTGGGATGCGCGTCCTTCCAAGGTCCCAACACGCTGTCTGCGACTGCGACGCCAATCACGAAAGGGTCGGCGTGTTCGCGCTTCCCCTCCTGCACTGGCGCGTATAGGTAGAAGCGCTTGTCTGCACCCTGAATGATTTGTCCGGCGTAGGCATGGCCAGGCTTTGACCAGGAAAATACTGTCTCTGGGCGCAGGATGCCGGGATAGTGCAGCCACTGTTTTGAGGCAACGTTTTTTGTCGAGAACAGTTGCCATTCGTTCATTACGAAGTCGTTGACATTGGGCAGCGCCTCGTCGCGTCCGGCGAGGATGTAGAGCGTATCGCCAACGACGATTGGGGCAGGATCGGCGGAGTAATAGGAACCGTCGGAGAGGATCGGGTTTCCGGCGCTATGGATGATGTGTGGCTGCGGTGGTTGTGCAGAGGCTATGTGGGATGCCGCCAAAAGAACTGGAGCGGCTGCGCAAAATATGACAGAAGGCGACCTTTTCAAGTAGTCCTCATAAATTCAGCCAAGATTCTCGGCTGTTCCCATATGTTTATACGTTATTGTATACATTGAATTCGGGCAGTGACGACAAAAGCCCAGGGGTGAAATATGGATTTGCGTTCTTTTCGACTCATCGCGTTTCTGGCGATGTCAGCGTCCGGTACTGCGATCGGCCAGTCGTCCTCCGCTTCTCCCTTTCAGTTGCAATATGCAGCGTCCGGAGTCTCCAGTCTGCAGAGGGTCCAGGATAAGTACGCCACAGACTACATCCAGGCGGGTCACACTCTCGGCGACATTACTATTCGATACCGTGCTGAGGGCTCCGGCCCCTGGAGCGAGATCTCCGCTGCCAGCCGCGATGCAGGTGCGCAGAGTAGTGGCGCGGCTTATACGATCAACCGCCTGCAGCCGACGCTCGCAGGCGGTGCTGCTGTCTCTGCATCCGTGCGTGGCCCCGGCGTCCGTGCGCTGAATGCTGCCTTTGAGCCGCCCACCTCTCATGACATCGGAGCTGCCCGTTTCACGTGGGCAGGAAAAACGGGATCGAGCGAGTGGGTGGAGTACGACTTCGACACGCCGCAATCAATTCATTCCGCCGAGGTCTTCTGGGCTGCTGATGCCGGCCGCCGCCTTGGCACCAAACTTCCTGTCGCCTGGAAGGTGCTCCATAAAGCTGGGGACGAGTGGAAGGAAGTTCAACAGGAGAAGCAATCTCCCATCACCGCGAACACCTTCAACCAGACCACCTTCCAGCCCGTAACCACAATGGGTATCCGCTTACAGGTACAGCTTGCGCCCAATGCAACGGCGGGGTTGCTGCAGTGGCGGCTCAATGGCCAGGCGGCACGTATTGTTCAGCCTGTAGACGATCTGCTGGCTTCCGAGAAGTTTCAGCTCTCTGGCGACGCGCTTGTCTGGACCATCGCCGTCAGTAACCCAACCGGTCACCCGGTGGAGATCGGCGATCTCTCCATCGGCTTTCCCATGAATCGTCAATACGTGGGGGACAAGACTGAGACGTACACCAAGCGCGTCATTCAGCACAGTTCCATAGCCGGCGATGGTTCCTATATTTACTGGATGCGTACCAACGCGGAGGGCCCGTATCTGGTCATGGCACCCTCGGCAGGCACATCGCTCGAATACTTTGATGAGGATCCAAGCACGCGTATCTACAACGCGTACATTCATGCCTCGGCGAGCATGGCCGATCTCGCAGCCAAGGGCGGCAACTGGCGCCTGCCAACCACCCATCTAATTCTCGCTCCGAAGGGACAGCCCGGCGCCAGCAAGACCTACAGCTTCCGATTCCGTTGGGCACCCGACTATGATGGCGTCCGCGAGGTGCTGTATCAGGAAAAGCTGTTCGACGTCGCTGTAGTTCCGGGTATGACGATCCCAACCGATCTCGATGCTGAATTTTCACTTCATACCCGCAACGCCAGTCTGAAGATCGAAACCGAGCATCCCGAAGAGACTCAGGTCACTGCTCTTGGCGAATATGGTAAGGACATCCACGTTTACAAGGTTCACTTCAGCAAGCTTGGCGAAAACATACTCCGCGTGCACTATGGCGACGGCCAATATCTCGCGCTCGAGTTCTTCGTTACCGAACCCATAGAGACCCTCTTTAAGAAGCGTTCCGCCTTCATCGTCTCCCACGAACAGCACACCGACCCTGCCAAGTGGTACAACGGTCTGTTCTCGCAGTGGGACATGAAAAATCGCATTCTGCGCAGTCCTGACGATCTCGACGGGCTGCAATCCTATGCCGTCGCATGCGACGACACCGAACTTGGTAAGTCCGCCTTCATCGCTCAAAAGAACATTGTTTACCCGTCGCAGAAGGAGATTTCCGCAGTCGAGGACTACATCAGCAAGTTTGTCTGGGGAGGTCTGCAGGAGACCACGAAGGAAAAAATTCCGTACGCCGTTTACGGTATCCCCAACTGGAAGGTCAACCGCGAGAGTGCGGATCCAGGGACCAAAGGCCAGCAGCATGTCTGGCGCATCTACGACTATCCTCACGTCGTGGCGATGTACTACAACATGTATCGCGTCGCCAAACTGTACCCGGAGACGACCAAATACCTGGACAGCAAAGGCTATCTTGAGCGCGCTTTCGGCACAGCAAAGGCGTTCTTCACTGTTCCAATGAATCTTATCAAGTGGTCGCCCTTCGACACGGGTACCTATAACGAGATCGTCATACCTGACCTGATAGAAGCACTCGACCAGGAGGGAAAGCACGATGAGGCGAGCTATCTGCGCGGTCAATGGGAAAAGAAGGTCAGGTTCTTCATCAACGATCATCCTTACCTTTATGGCTCTGAGTACCCGTATGACACCACCGGGTTCGAGTCGACTGCCGCGCTTGCCAAGTACGCGATGGCTCGCATCCATGCGCCCGGCGTAGCGCCCAGTGCTCTTACGCTTCCGGGGCAGGCAGCCTTCGCCAGCCAGGTTAAATACGACGACGCCAAGATCTTCCGCGATGGCCAGTTCGCCCTCAACGTCGCCAGCCGTGGTTGGCTTGAGACTGCCTACTACAACATGGGTAGCGACTACCGCGGCGACGGCAACATTTCATACACCCTGAGTTACATGTCACAGATGGGTGGGTGGGGCATTCTCGACTATGCCTACTACCAGTCTCCCGATCCAGGGAAGTATCTCCGCCTCGGATACCCGGCCTATCTCAGTTCGTTTGCCTTGATCAACTCTGGCACTGCCGAGTCGAACTACGGCTACTGGTACCCGGGCAAAGACAACGACGGAGGCGCAAGCGGCGGGTTTGAGCCTCGACCCTGGGGACGTGCATGGCTGGGCAATAAGGAGATGGGTCGCGGCCCCTGGTGGTACTCAGGCGAGATTGAACTCGGTTTTAGCGGGGCTCTGCGCGATGCGGCCACTGTCGTCGTCGACGATCCCATCTTCGGACGCTATGCTTACGGCGGAACCATCGCCCGGCACGGCGGTCGCACCGAGGTCGTGCCTCACGACGGTTTACGCGAGCGTCTCCACATCCTTACCGGCGGGCAGCGCGTACACTTGCTCCTCGATCGCGATGCTTTCGCAGCAGGGAAGTCGATCTCCTACGACGATGGCCTTGGGCACCTGCGCTTTACTCTCGAAAACCATGCCAACGTTGCCCATGCAATCCCAATTGCTTTCACGGGTCTCCCTCTTGGAACTTATCGGCTGATCGTCGATGGCAAACGACAAATCGCGCAGGCCCCGGTCGACGGTGCCCTTACACTTCAAGTGCCCATCTCCGGCGAGCAGGCGGCGGTCGAACTCGTGCGTGCAGAAAAGTAGTTATTCAAAGAATCCAAACTCGATAGAGGTCTTCCGATGCATATTGATTCTCATTCGCAAAGAAATAGAACCGCTCGTTCGGCCGCCACCTGCATTCGGCAGATTACTGTTGTGCTGGCTTTCGCGGGCACTTTAGCGTTTTCCTTGCAGGCATTAACACAGGCGCCTGCACCCGCGCCCGCACCAGCCCAACGGGGTCCGCGAGTCCTGCCTCCGGGCCCGATGATCGATGGCGGCAAGATAACGCTTGTATCCCCCTCGCTCAGCGTGGAGCTACTGAAGTATTCAGGTACCGTCGCGCAATTAACTCCGAAGGCCGATGCAGGCTTGGACTACACTCCTGGCGACCGCCTCAAAGAACGCTCCGCCGACACGTTTTACCATCTCGGCGACCTCGATCTCCGCATCCGTGCGACCGGCGTGAAGGACTGGACCGATATCTCCACCGCCTTCCACCGTGCGCCGGCCGTTGTCACTGCCTCCGACGCCACCCATTTCACAAGCGACGTCACCTCCAGCTTGCCCAACGGCACGCCGCTCAAAATCGTTCGTACCTGGGCGGTAGAGGGCGGCGACCTTGTTCTCCGCTTCACCGTAAGCAACACGGGCAATTCCCCTGTTGAACTCGGCGGAGTCGGCATCCCGATGGTCTTCAACAACATCATGAACGGACGCACGCTCGACCAGTCGTACCGAACCTGCTCCTTTTATGACCCCTACATAGGCGAGGACGCGGGCTACGTCCAGGTCATCCGCCTAAGCGGTGTTGGTCCGGTGCTGCTTGTCGTGCCCGATGGCCACACTCCCTTTGAGGAGTGGAAGCCCATCCTAGATCACCGCGATCGCGAGACGGGCAAAGGCATTCTCGGCAATGACCCAACACCCCGAGGCACCACCTTCGAAGGTTCGTTTGATTGGATGGTGCACTCCGCCGGCTTTGCCCAGACTGAATGGAAAGCTGTCGACCAGTGGAACCCCACCACCTCCGAGACTCTCGCGCCTGGCAAGAGCGTAAGCTTCGGCGTCCGCTTCCTGGTCGCGCCGGACGTTCGCCACATCGATGCCACCCTTGCCGAGCACAAGCGTCCCGTGGCTGTGGGCGTTCCGGGTTACATCCTTCCGCAGGATATGGATGCACGCCTCTTTCTCCGTCACGCTTCGCCGGTTCGATCCATTGTTAGCGAACCCGCTGCTGCAGTGGCAATCCATGACGATGGCCGCAATGCCGCTGGTCTGCACGCCTACACACTACGCGGTAAGCAGTGGGGACGCTTTCGCCTGGTAATCACCTACGCCGATGGCACCGTTCAGAGCATCGGCTATCGCACCATGAAGCCTGAAACTGAAGCCATCGCCGACATGGGCCGCTTCCTCTTCCACGAGCAGTGGTTCGATCAACCCAATGATCCTTTCCATCGTTCTCCTTCCATCATCAGCTACGACAACGAGACCGGTAAGCAGGTCACTCAGGACTCCCGCGTCTGGATCGCCGGCCTGAGTGACGAAGCAGGAGCCGGGTCCTGGCTTGCCGCTGCCATGAAAGAATATCTTCAACCCAACGCGGAAGAAATGGCCAAGCTTGAGAGCTTCGTCGACGGCGTGCTTTGGGGCCACCTGCAGAATAGCGACGGCGACCACAAGTATGGGGTCCACAAAAGCCTGTTCTTCTATGAGCCCGCCGTCGTCCCCGACTTCAAGTACGACCCTGCCCTCAACTGGACGAGTTGGACAAGTTGGAATAAGAAGGGAGCCGACGACTTAGGCCGTTCCTTCAACTACCCGCACGTTGTTGCAGCCTACTGGTCGCTCTATCACACGGCCCGTAACACCAAGGGACTTGTTGTCAAACATCCCTGGTCCTGGTATCTCGACCAGGCCTACGAAACTTCGCTCGCGATGTGTTCACAGTCCCCGTATTACACCCGTTTCGGCAACATGGAAGGCACTGTCTTCATCCGCCTCCTCGACGATCTAAAGGCCGAGGGCTGGAACGACAAAGCCGATAAGCTTGAGGCTGTGATGCACGCTCGTGCGGATCGCTGGAAAGGTGAAGCCTATCCCTTTGGCAGCGAGATGCCCTGGGACTCCACCGGCCAGGAAGAGGTCTACGGCTGGACGCGTTACTTCCACTATGACGACAAGGCAGACATCACCCTCAACGCAATCTTGGCTTACGATCCCGTCATCCCGAGTTGGGGTTACAACGGCAGCGCGCGGCGCTACTGGGACTTCATCTACGGCGGCAAGAGCAAATACTCCCGCATTGAGCGCCAACTCCATCACTACGGCTCAGGAATAAACGCCATCCCGCTGCTTGCGGAGTACCGCGCGCATCCCGACGATCTTTACCTTCTGCGCGCTGGGTATGGTGGCGTTATGGGACCGCTCTCGAACATCGACGAGAAAGGCTTCGCATCCGCGGCCTTCCACTCGTTCCCCGATCGAATGACGTTCGATCCCTACACAGGCGACTATGGCCCCAACTTCTTTGGCCATGCCATCAACACCGGAACCTTCCTGACGCATGACGATGCAATGGGTTGGATCTGCTTTGGTGGAAACGTCGAGGACCGTCACGGCCTGGTCCACGCCACCGTGCTCGACTCTTCCCGCAACCGCCTCTTCATCGCTCCACTCGGTCTATGGATTACTCTCGATGCGGGGCAGTTCGTCTCCGTCGATTTCGACCCAAAGAAACGAACGGTCACGCTGCATCTCGCTGCTGCAACCGCGTACGTGCCAACTGCGCGCATGAGGCTGAAGCAGACGAGTTCGGCAGTCAACGCACGATCCTGGTCGGTCACCACCAAGACAACAACCGATGCCGGCGCGGACGTCATCCCCCTCGGCGCTGGTGAAACAACAGTCACCTTGCTGGAGAAATCGATGTAACCATTGACCCTAACTCTGCAGACAGCATGACGCACAAATGGCCGGCAGAATCATCCTGCCGGCCATTCTTTACCATTGACCGAACTTCTAGCGGGGGCTGATACGCAACAACACGACGCCATGGCTCGGCACGGTCGTTTTGTACGCGTCTCCGTCCATTGCGACGGCCTCATGCTTCCACAGATCCCGTACTTTGGTTCCTTTGCCTTCCAGGCTGGCGGGCAAGCTGCTCCGCGCGAATTGCGCCTCGGTTGAAGTATCGGTCCGATTGAACAGTCCGACCGCGACGGAGCCGTCGTGCAGAGGACGCATCAGCACTTCGATTTTGCCATCGCTCGATACTGATGTCACAGGCTTGTAGTCAAAATCCTGATCGATCGCAATTACCTCCGCGTTCATCAGGATGCTCTTGGTCTCATCGGTCATTGTGCGCAGATCATTGCCGGCGATCAACGGCGCCGCCAGCAGCGACCATAGGCTCATGTGAGTCCTGTACTCGTCCCCTGTCATGCCGCCATTGCCGATCTCCAGCATGTCCGGATCGTTCCAGTGTCCCGGCTTGGCGTAAGGCGCGAGCTTGATCTGGCTAAACCCGATCTTGTCCATGGACTCCCATCGGTCGGAGATGTCTCCCGTTGTGCGCCACAGATTGCCGCTGCTCTTTGTGCCCCAGCCCGTCCAGACGTTTGCGCGGCCATATTCGCAAAGGCTATAGATGATCGGCCGGTGTGTCTCTTCGAGTGCCTGCCCCATCTTCTGGTAGATAGCCTGCAGGGTCGGCGCATCATCCTTGTAGATATCGAGCCCGCTGCAGAGGTCGTACTTCAGGTAGTCGATACCCCACGCCGCAAACGTCTTGGCATCCTGTTCCTCATGCCCGAAGCTCCCCTCATACCCTGCACACGTCTTCGGTCCAGGGCTTGAATAGATCCCGATCTTCAATCCCTTGGAGTGCACGTAGTCCGCAAGCGCTTTCATGTCGGGGAACTTCTTGTTCGTAGTGATGTTCCCTTTCGCATCCCGGCCCAACTCCCATGTGTCGTCGATGTTGACGTAGAGGTAGCCGGCCTTGCCCATGCCGCTCGACACCATCGCGTCCGCCATTCCTCGCACGGAAGCATCGTC
>JANYLK010000014.1 GCA_025357875.1 Granulicella sp. | reverse complement strand
CGACCTAAGTCGTTGCAATGATTGGAGCACCGAATGGGATTTGAACCCATGAATACTGGTTTTGCAGTTCGGTATAGTCGTTTATTTTCAGATACTTACCGCGACTACACCACCCTCTAAAGTACTGAAAAACACTACATGGAATTCTCTCAGTGGTGTGAAAATGGTGTGATATTGCAATGCGTCAGGCGCCGTGCTCTTCCTCGCCGATATATCGCCACTCAAGTCCGGCGTCATGAAGCCGTGCGGTCGCGGGTTATCTCATTGTGACGCCTAGCAGAATTTATCTTCCGCTCGACCTATCCGTATGATTCTAAGTGGTCTTTGGCATCAGGGTAGCTTAGGATCGCTCGTTGCTTCCGTCAAGCCGACTCTCCAATAAGATCGAGCAGGTGAGTCCAGAGGGTCAGATTACGTCATGAAGTCATTGCGCCGTGGTGAATTAAGAGTCGCCGAGAACGAGTACCCTCCGGAGCAGATGTGGGAGCGGAAACTCATCTGCACTGTCGTCGCGTTGGGCTAGTATCCTTAGATCAATGACACCCGACGAGCTCGAATTACGAATGGGAGTAGAAAGCGACGAGGCGGATCTCAGCGGCTGCGAGGAGGTCGATGCGTGTGCCCAGCTCATGGAATATTTCCTACAACAGCTGGGACTCCCGGTGCCGGATCACTTTTTAAGCCTCTCCGTGGAATTTGCCGACGGAAGAGAATCGCTTGCGAAGGTCTATGGACGCCCGTTCGCCCTGAAGCCGGAATACGTCAATAAAATCGATATAGTCTGCTCGGGAAATTTTCTAAACGTCATGGCCCGCGCTCTCTATGCCTATCTAACCAAGAACGTCCCGCTCGAAGACAGTAGACACCACTTTACAGTCCTTACCGGTATGATTCCGGAGGATAAGCGCAAGGCTTTGTGCGCAGCGCATAACTCTCCGGATCGTATCGGAACCTATGCCGAGGCCAGAATTTTCTCCGCCTTCGAGCCCAGTTGGTTAGTGGAGCGCGAGCCGCCGCCGTGCGGCTCCGAAGTCTTGGACAACTTAGAGATCACCTTCCGGTAAAGACCGACGTTTCGTACGCGACCTCTCGGTTTGCAGCGTGGCATAAAGGATCGTGCCCATGGTCCAGTCGGTAACGTCGTTGCTGTCCACCTTTGGTGAGATTCCGATCAGAATCCAGGATAAGGAGCTCGAACATAGGAGCACTAAGACAGGATGATCATTCAATGGTGCTTGAAAGGGATTTCGGAACGGCCTTCGTTCGGTGACACGGAGGCCGAGGCGCTTCTCGGTATGGGGATCAAGAGCAACTGGCTCTTCAATAATCCGACCATGCCGATTGAACAGGCGATCCCGGCTGTCCAGAATCTGTTGGGTCTGAGCGCTCTGCTCACGCACGTAAATAACTATGCTGCCGTGCGTACGACGAGTCCCTACATCTCGTTGTCTGCAGGCGTGGTGTTACCCGTTCTCCCACTGAGACTTTGAGAACTCAGATTCATTTAGTCGTTTCTCAGCAGCGTCTGAAGACAATCGCTGAAGCCATTAGTTCGCGGATGGCTTTTCAATGTGATCGATTACTAATACTGGGGCAGATCAAGATAGAGATGCTTTTCTCACTCACTGCGATGACACTCCTGAGGGGCTCGTCTCAAGTCTAGCTCAACGGCTTAGCTCATCATCTGCCTTGGCACGAAACGTGACCTTCTTGTGTCCCACAAAACTATAGATGGTGGATACCCCAATCACGACTGCTCCGGCAACGTACCCCGCCGTGGCCTTGCCCGTTGCGATGTGCTGAAGGAACGTAAGCGAGCGGCCCTGCAGATGACCTTCCGCTGTACTGAGAAAGCTGTGAAGTGCGGTCGCGTGGCGGTGAATCACCGACTGCAGGAAGCGCGTCAGCGCCGAGAGCGCGACCAGACCCGGAATCATTCCAGAGCCATACACGGCGAAGCACTTCAGCCACTCCCAGAGATAGTTTCCCTTCGTGCGAAAAACGAACAACTTGTAGCCTAGGTAGGCGACCGTAATATTCAGTGGCATACCCAATACAGACGCCAGCACCACTGTGAGGTACAGCAAGCGGGCTGGCAGCACAGCGTTCAACAACGTGAGAATCACCACAAAGCTGATATACCCAAAAACAGTATTGAACACCCCAACGTACAAATACCGAACAAACTGCCCAGCAGGAAAAAGATTGACCAAGCGCAGCAGCGGTTCCCTGGGCAGAAAAGGGTCCTGCGGAATCGGTACTACGGGCGGATGCTCGGGGTGGACCTCCAAGCTCTCGCGGCGGTCAGATGACACTGCGACTCCGGTCGACGATCAGGTTTTGTCCAGTCATGGACGAATTTGTGTTCAAGCGGAGGGACAGAATCGCGCCTTGATATTCATCTCTATGCGCCATGCGATTCATGGGAATTAACTCAGTCAAGGTGGTGGTGAACTCGTCTGGATGGCCCCCAAAGACGCCGCAGGGGAAGATTGCGTTGACCCGGATGTTGTGTTCGATCGGGTAAGTCGAGAGATAGCGTGTGAGGCTGATCAGTGCGGTCTTGACTGCCGAGTAGGCGACCGGCTTGATTGGCTGCTGATCTTCCGGAAGGCCTTCTTTGCGAAAGAGGCGCTGGTCAGGCGAGATGACACGGAGGCTGGAGGCAACATTCAGGATGACGCCAGAAATGCGCTTAATCCTCTCCTGGCCAAAGATGCCCGAGCAGAGGAAAGCGCCGGTCAGGCCGATTAACGATGTCCGCATTCCTAACGGCGAACGGAAAGTTTTCGAGGCGCGACCACTGCTTCGGCTCGTCGCAGGGATCGGCTTTGACCTTCTGGTTATCGGCGGCGTTGCTGATGAGGACACCGATGCCGCCGACCTTGGCGAGGACGGCATCACGAGCTTCGAGCAGCAAGATTTCGCTGGTGAGGTTCGTTGCCAGGCCGAGACACACGGGCCGTGCGCGAGTTGGAGTTGGTCTGCGCGAAGTCCAGATTGGCCGCAAAAAGATCGACCGCAACGACGTGTGCTCCAGCGGTTGCGGGGATCGTGCTGTGCTGATAGCCGAGGAGTCCGGCGCCGCGGGTGACGATTGCGACGCGCCCGGTCAGGTCGAAGAATTCGCGGACGGGGCTGTAGCGAGTGTCCATAATGAAAGTTTACAGGCTGCGAGTTTGGCCGCCGTCCATCACGTAACAGCCTCCGGTTGCGAATGCTGCCTGCGACGAACAGAGGTAGGCGGCGAGTGAAGCAATCTCTTCGGGGGTGCCGAAGCGTTGCTGCGGGACTTCGGTTTGAAGCATGGACTTGACGGCCTCGCGGCGAGTGTTCAGGTGCCGCTCCCACGAACCGCCCGGAAAGTAAACGTTGCCGGGAGCAATCGTGTTGACGCGGACCCCCTTCGGTCCGAGTTGGCGGGCAAGGTTCTTGGAGTAGTTCACCAGCGCGGCTTTCGCGGCGGAATATGGCAACGGAGCAGGCGTGGCTTCGATGGCGACGATCGAGGAGATGTAGAGAATGGATCCCCCGTTGGGGTTGGCGAGGAGATGGCGCAGCACGGCCTGGGTGAGACGCGTGGAGGCGAAGAAGTTGAGTTCGAAGAGGCGGTGCCACTCTTCTTCGGGTTGGTCCCAACCGGGCTTGCCATTGCCGGTGCCGAGGTTGGCGACGAGGTGGTCAATGCGGCCGAAGTGTTGGACCGTACTTGTGAAGGCTCCGGCGATGGTGGCTGGGTCAGTAAAGTCGCCTGGAATGGCCAGTATTCGTGCCTGTGTGGCGGGGTGAGTGAGTTCGGTTTGCGCGG
>JANYLK010000077.1 GCA_025357875.1 Granulicella sp. | reverse complement strand
CGCCGGATCCTGGAACACGATGCCATGCTGGAAGCCGTAGTTTCCAACCAGCATCATGGCGCCGGCGACGCACACCGTGAACACCGATCCGATCAGCGTGTCGAGCCTTGCCCAGTTCAGGTCGGCGAAGCGCAGCCGCTTCTCGGCCACACAACTTTGCTGGAAGAAGAGTTGCCACGGCGCAATGGTGGTGCCGACGATCGCAATCACCAGGAAGATGAGGCTGCTGGTAATTCCACCGACGGGCATGGTCGGTGCCACCGTGTTGCGAGCGACCGCGGCCCAGCTGGGATGCACCATGAAGGCGAGCACAAACCAGGTCAGGTCCATCAGGCACAGCACGATGACGATGCGCTCCCAGCGAAGATAGCTTCCGGTGACGACCATCAGCGTCAGGCCAAGCGCGGAGATCGGCACGGAGATATAAGGACTGACGCCCATCGCGCTGAGTGCAAGCGAGATCGCGGCGAACTCCGTGATCAAGGTAAGAAAGTTGACCAGCAGCAGGTCGAAGAGCGAGAAGTGGCCCCACCACTTTCCGAAGCGCTCGTAGATCATGGCCGCGTGGCCCTTGCCCGTTGCGATGCCGAGGCGTGCCACCATCTCCTGCACGAAGTAGCAGATGGGCAGCAGCACCACCAGAAGCCACAGCAGATGCAGGCCATACTGTCCGCCCGCCTGCATGTAGGTGGAGACGGCGCCGGCGTCGTTATCCGCTTCCATCACGATCAGGCCGGGGCCGAAGACCATCAGGAACGTGAGCACGCGCCTCTGCCAGTTGTGATGGACGACGACGCCCTTCGGCTGTGGCATCGCGATCACGGTCGCGTGTGTTGCCTCGGTGCTGGAGGCGATATCAATATCTTCTACGCGCAAAGCAGCATCCCCCCTTTCCCATCGTTCGAGGGGGATGCGTCTTTGCGGCTGCTGTCTGCGTTGGCTTCGACCCACACGCAGGCGAGCGGCGTGTGTGCGTTGCCGGTTGGCGCCCAGACACAGGTCAGCCGGGCGGGCTTACGGAGCATGAGGAGATTGGTGTACATGGTTCCTCCTTTGCGGTCCGCACGAACATGGCGATCTCCAGCGCTTCAGGCGCAGAGAATGCAGGTACGTACAGATCGTCGGTTAGGGAGGGGGTGAGTCTGCTTCTGTTTGGCCCACGCGCTCAAATCACAGGTCGTATGCTGGATGAGCGGGGAGAGGATCGACTACATGCGCGGACTGCAGGGCTGTAGGCGATTTTCCGAGCGCTCATCGCAACACAGGTAAGAGCTCCCAGTACTTGGAGGTTCTTTTGCGGATGCTTTGCTCATATAGTTCGTTGTTTCTCCAGTAGGCGTAGATCGCCCACTTGTTATCTTGTATCATATCCCCCTAGGGTATAGTCAAGGAGAATATGCCGCATATTGATAAAGAAAAACAGAAGCTGGTAGCCCGCATCAAGCGTATACGGGGCCAGGTCGATTCCATCGAACGCTCGCTGACCACCAGCGACGATTGCGCTGACATCCTGATGCTGCTCGCAAATGTGCGCGGTGGGATCAACAGCCTGATGGCCGAGGTGCTCGAAGACCACATTCGGCTGCATTTACTGCCTACGGAGAAGAGCGTTGCGCAACCCCAGGAGTTGGCGGAAGACCTGATCGATCTGGTGCGGGCTTACCTAAAATAAGCGGATCGCGTGTTACATGGCCGCGAGCATCGCCGCCAGTAACGCTGTTCGCGGAACGAAGTGCTCGATCACTACTGACTCATGTGCGGCGTGTGCACCTTCGCCTATCGCGCCCAGTCCATCCAGCGTGGGCACTCCGAGCGCGGCTGTGAAGTTGCCGTCGGAGCCACCACCGGTTGCCGCCTCGTTCAACTCAAAGCCGAGCTCTGCAGCCAACGTGTGCGCCCGTTTGTAGAGGGCCGCCGTTCCCGGCTTACGCTCCATCGGCGGACGATTCAGGCCGCCTGTGATCTCTAACTTGCATGCTGGATCAACGCAACGCAGACTGCGAAACAGCTTGTCGACCTTCGCCGCGTCGCTCGCCTTCGCGATGCGCACGTCTATATCTGCGTAAGCGTGCTGCGCGACTACGTTCGATCGTGTGCCGCCGGAGATCACGCCCGGGTTCACCGTCCGGCCGATGCGCAGATCGGTGAAGCCCGCAACCGTCTGCAGCAGCCGCGCCAGTTCCAGAATCGCTGAGTGGCCGCGCTCGAAATCTACACCGCTGTGCGATGCGACTCCGGTGACGTTCAGGTGATAATCGCCGACACCTTTGCGCGCAGTCTTGCATGCGAGGCCCTGCGCGGGTTCCAATACAAGTACCGCGGCGGAGGCAAGCGCCAACCGCTCCGTAATCGCTCGCGAGACAGGGCTGCCGATTTCTTCGTCGCTATTCAGCAGCAGCGTGATTGGGCAGCCGACTCCGAGTTGCTGCAGCGAACGAATCGCCGCCAGCGCCATCACAACGCCAGCCTTCATGTCGAGAACTCCTGGTCCGTAGAATCTTCCATCATGCTGGCGCCAGGGCATCGTCTTGAGGGTTCCCAGTGGCCACACCGTGTCAAGATGTCCGAGTAGCAGGGTCGGCTTTCGGCTCCCGTGCCTGGGACCGAAGCGAACCTCGAGGACGTCGCCCAAGTGCCTTTGCTTGTGCAACTTAACTCGGCCTCCCGAGTTACCCGCGAGAGTAGCAACGAAGCGCACTGCCGCATCGACCGCCGCCTTGTTATCGCTCGGCGACTCAATCTCAACCAGCGTCCGCAGCGTCTCGGTCAGCCACGCCGACTGCGCTGTCACCGCCGGAAGCAGCTCCTTTGCAAGAACCTTCGTCCCGAATTTTGTCATGGTCATAGAATCTCCGGATGGTACCGCAAAACGCCTGCAACTCGAGCGACCAGCGTCACCAAACCCGCCCGGAGGGTGTCCCGAGTGTGGCTATTTTGCCACAGTAGACAGGCATAAACGCAGTTGTAATCTTAAGTGCGAAACGATTTTGGAGCACCCGTCTTTTGACCCAAAACGCGCATCCCGAGCAGACAATCCGGTCCGACATCGATTTCCGCGGAATCGGCCTGCACTCCGGAGCCGAAGTCTCGATGCGCCTGGTCGCCGCGCCTGCCGGTTCGGGCATCGTCTTCAGGCGGACTGACCTCGACAACTTCGAGATTCCCGCCAACGGCCGCAACGTAGCCAAGGTCAGTTACGCCACCAGCCTGATGCGCGGGTCGGTGCTCATCTCGACGACCGAGCACCTGTTGTCTGCGCTGATCGGCTTCGGCGTCGACAATGTCATTGTCGAGGTGGACAACCTCGAACTGCCGATCCTCGACGGCAGCGCCCTGCCCTACGTCGAGGCGTTTCAGCGCGTCGGCCTGAAGCAACAGCGCCGCCGCCGGGAGTACATCCGCATCCTCAAGGAAGTCGAGGTCCGCGAAGGCAGCAAATTTATCGGCGTCTATCCCGGCTCCGGCTACGGCATCAACTACACCATCGACTTCCCGCAACCAATCGGGTTCGCGACGTTTCGCGGCGACCTGGAGACCGGCGACTACGCCAGCCTCATCGCTCCAGCCCGCACCTTCGGCTTCAAAGAGGATGAGCCCAAGTTGCGCGATATGGGCTTGATCCGCGGCGCGACGGACGCCTGCTGCATCATCCTCACCAAAAGTGCCATTCAGAATCCACCGCTGCGATTTCCCGACGAATTCGTGCGCCACAAGGTGCTCGACCTGATCGGCGACCTTGCCCTCGCAGGACGCCGCATCCAGGGCCGCGTCATAGCCGAACGCGCCGGTCACGCGATGCACACCGCCTTGGTGCAGAGACTGATGCGCGACCGGTCTGCCTGGGAATTGACGCACGGCTACGATGAATCGCGCGACGAATCGCCCGAGACTGCGGATGCGCCTGAAATGCTCCGCTCAGCCTTGCCCGCCAGCGCCTGACCTCGTACTCTTTGTTGTGTCGGGCCTTAGAGGTCCGACACATGTTTTCTCCGCAGTCCCCCCAAATCTTGTCAACCCCCCAATCTGTGCATATTTGGATTAACCCACCCCGAATCAGCGCCTTGGCCAACTAAAATAGTTGGCGTAACAGTTAGGGTCACAAGCGTACAATTGAAATAGAGATCAAATACACAACAAGATGGCCGCAAAGCCGCCGAGCAAACACCCGGCCCTTGCGGCCATCTCCACTTAAGGCTGCCAAGAAGTCACCATAACCCCATACGTTTGAGGATTTTAGAGGTAACTCAAATAGAAGCAATATTTTACCGATACACCACTTCGCTAAAATTATCATTCTAAACGCTTTACAGCCAAGATAGATATGGGGGAGGGGGGGCCTCACAGCACCGTCCACCAGGCCGCACTACACTGGCACCAGCATGAACTACTTCAACTACTTCACCGAGATCGAAGACCGGTTCCAGCAACGTCGAGGTTCGCTCCTGATGCTCTCCACGCTGGACTGGGCGCTGATCGAAACCTGGCGCGAAGCCGGCGTTCCCCTCGAAGCTGTCCTTCGCGGAATCGACGCCGCCTTCGACAAACACGACGCCCAACGCCTCCGCGGCACGCGCCGTCCGCGTAAGGTCAACGGCCTCGCCTGGTGCGCGCAAGCTGTCCTCGAAGCCGTCGAACAGTCCCGCGAGGCCGCCATCGGCACCGCGCCCGCCGCTTCCGAGCCCCGTGAATCCGGCTTCGAAGCCGCCCGCATTGTCCGCTACCTCGAACGCAACGCCGCCGCGCTCCTGCGAGCCGCCGCCGGATTGCCGCCAGCCGCGGGAACGGCCGCCGCAGAAACCGCCGACCGCCTCACCGCACTCGCCGCCGCAACCTCGAACCTCGAACCTGCTCCCCTGAGTCTTGAAGAAATCGATCGCACCCTAACCGTCCTCGAAGAAAAGCTCTTCGCCGCCCTGCTTACCGCAACGCCCGAAGCCGAACTCGTCACACTGCGCGAGCAAGCCGCCCGCGAACTCGCCCCGTATCGCGGCAAGATGCAAGCCGTCCAGATCAAGCAGGTCCAGCAGCAATTCCTGCAAAAGCGCCTGCTCGAAGCGCATTCGCTGCCGCGCCTCAGCCTCTTTTACATGCCCCATGAGGACGAGGCCGATAGCTGATGGACATGAATCGCTTTAGCAAACGAAAGCCGGTCGCATGAACCTGCACGAGAAACTTGAATTCGCAGACCGCGCCACGCCGCCGTGTCCGCACTTTGGCCCCTGCGGCGGCTGCCAGCTTCAGCACCTCACGTACGCAGCACAACTCAATTTGAAAGCCGCTCGCCTCCGCACACTGCTCGACGCAACCGGCCTCGCACTACCCGAACTCCAAATCCACGCCTCGCCGCCGCTCGCCTACCGCAACCGCATCCGGCTCACGCTCGCCGAGGTCGCCGGCCAGTTCCGCGCCGGCTATATTACCTTGCCAGCGCCAGATCCCTCGAACTTTGAACCTCGAATCTCGAATCCGGATTTCCTGCCCATCACCGAATGCCCAATCGCCGCGCCCATTCTCTGGCGCGCAACCGAATCATTGCTCGAGCTGATCAACCAAACACCGACGTTGTGGCTTCGCAACCCGCAGTTCCAACTCGACCAGTTAGAACCCTTCACTACCGGCGACGAATCTGCGCTCCAATTCACGCTCTACATCCGCACCGCAGCCAAAGCTCTCCCGGAGAAACTCAACGCAACCTTCACTACACTCTGCGAAGCCCTTCGAGCGAGTATTCCGGAACTCACCGGCGCAAGTATCGCGATCCTCCCGCTCGCCTCCGCCAACCGCAGTCGCCGCAACGAGCAGCCGCGCTCCGGTCCAACCTGGGGAAGCATCGGCCTCAGCTACGCAGTTGCAGCCCTCGAAACTGGAACCCCAAACCTCGAACGTGGCCTCACCTTCTGGGTTCCTCGCGGAGCCTTCTTCCAGGCCAACCGCTTCCTCCTGCCTAAACTCCTCGCACTCGCAACCGCGAACCGCAGCGGCCAACTCGCCTTCGATCTCTACGCGGGCGTTGGACTCTTCTCGCGCGCGCTCACCCGCAGCTTCGCACACGTCACCGCGGTCGAGATTGCCGAACCTGCCGCGTCAGCGCTCGCCTCGCACCGGCTCCCTAATCTTCACGCCGTCAAAGCCACGACACTCGACTTCCTGCGCGTCGCCGTCATCGACCGCGACCGTCCCGACCTGATTGTTCTTGATCCGCCGCGCACTGGAGCCGGCGCTGAAGTCTGCGCACTGCTTGGCCGCATCGCCGCGCCGACGCTCGTCTACGTCTCCTGCTCACCCGAAACGCTCCCCGTAGATCTCGCAACCCTGAGCGCGTCCGGCTACCGCGTCGCCGAGTTGCACCTGGTCGATCTATTCCCTCAGACCAACCACATCGAAACCGTCGCCGTGCTGATCCGCTAACCCACATTTCCCACGAATGACTGCGCGAATGTGGTCCAATCAGGAGGAAAGACGGGTGGCCTGTTGCGGCAAATCTCTGGTGTCTCCAGACCCGAATCCGAGAGCGCAGACGCGCGCGAACGTCGCCTCTGGCCGCAGGCCGTGCGCGTGGAGCCGCTCCGCTTTCGCCGAGCGCCGCTGCTCGCGGCGGCAGTCTGTTTCGCACTCGGCGAAGCGTGCACAAAAATTCCGCCCGCAACGCACCGCCTCACGCTCCTGCTCGTCGCGGGAATTGTGGGACTTGCCGCGCTCACTGTCCTTGCGTTACGGCGATCTCTTCGCAGCGCCGTGCTGGCGATCGCCGGTGTGTGGATCGGAGCTGGCGTGTGGTCCGCGCAGATCCAGCCAACACCGGCGCCGCAGACCGCGCTGCTCGCCTACGCGGACGGCCTCAGTCGCACTGTTCAGGGCCGCATCGTCCGCATCCGGACCTTTCCCAGTCGCGCTGAGACTGCCGAATCCGAATTCGACCCCGAGCAGTGGGACCAGCCTCGCGCGCCGTCTACTTCCCTCGATCTCGACCTTACCGCCATCGAAGAGGTCACGCCCGACATCTCGCGCATGCTTCCCATCTCGGGCGGCGTCCGTGCTACGCTTTTCGCCGACCGCCACTCACAGCCCTTAGCGCAAAGCCCAGCACAACTTGGCTGCGGCGTCCTGGTCGAGTTGCCACTGCGCGTGCGCATACCGGAGCGATACCGTGATCCAGGCGTGTGGCAATACGCCGATTTCCTGCTCGATCAAAACATTGCGGCAACTGCGAGTGCCTCGGCTACAAAACTGCGCGCAATCCCGAACGCGGCGGCTGTTCCACTCTCTGCGACGTTGCAGTGCCGCCTCTTTGCGGCGCAAAGCTGGGCTGCGGCGCGCCTGCTCGGATACGTCCGCTCCACACCGAATCGTCGCCTGCCCACGCTGCTTCGCATTACGCCCGATGATGCGGGAATGCTGAACGCGATGCTCTTTGGCGACCGCTCCCGCCTCAATCACACCCTGCGCCTGGGCTTCGAACGCACCGGCTCCTTCCATCTATTCGTCGTCTCAGGAATGCATGTTGCTCTGCTGGCCGGAATTATTTTCTGGATAGCACGCCGCCTCCGCCTTCGCCAGTTGCTCGCAACCGCGCTGACCCTGACGCTGGTCTTCGGGTACGCGCTGCTCACCGGCTTCGGCGTCCCGGTGCAGCGTGCGCTGCTGATGACGGCGGTTTTCCTGATTGCCAACCTACTCTCGCGCGATCGCAATCGGCTCAATGCACTCGGCGCGGCAGCACTCAGCGTACTCATCTGGTCTCCGCGCGCGCTCTTCGACGCCAGTTTCCAGATGACGTTTCTCGCCATCGTCGCGATCGCCGGAATCGCAATGCCGCTTGGCGAACGCAGTTTCCTGCAATACGCCCGAGCCAGCCGCAACCTGAATCTCTGGGGCGACAGGATGTTCCCGCCGCACCTCGCGCAGTTTCGCATGATGCTTCGCTGGTGGTCTGAAGCGTGCGCGGAAGCGTTAGGCTCAAGTGCGCGCAGGCTTCCATCCGTCCTGATTCGCACGCCGCTAAGACTCTCCGAACTTGCACTTATCGGCATCGTCGCCGAAGCCGTCATGATCCTGCCGATGGCGACGTACTTTCATCGCGCCACCGTGTTCGCGCTGCCCGCGAACTCCTTCAGTATTCCGCTGGTCGCCGTGCTTGCACCACTTGGCATCCTCACCTTCGTTGCGTCGCTCATCAGCCCGTGGCTCGCCGCACTGCCGGCATCCGCCCTGGCGATTTTGCTGCACGCAATCACTACGCTCATCCAGCGCATCAGCAATGCGCCCGCTGCCGACCTGCGCGTTCCCGGGCCAACAATTGCGCACGCGCTGCTCGCGCTGACCTGCTTCGTCTTCTGCTGCTGGGCCGTTCGACGGACGCATACGCTCGCGTGGATCGCCGTGCTTGTGCTCCCGATCGCCGCAACGATTATCCTGTGGCCATCGCCGCCCGCCGTCCATCATAACGAGATGGAAGTCACGGCGATCGACGTCGGCCAGGGTGACTCGCTGCTCGTCGTCTCGCCCAATGGAAATGCCATGCTGATCGATGCTGGAGGGCCAACCGGTGCTGCAGCCAACGCGGAAAATGCCTCTGCGACAGCCGCCAGCTTCGACGTCGGCGAAGAGGTCGTGTCTCCTTATCTCTGGTCGCGTCAGTTCCGTCGTCTCGACGTTGTTGCGCTCACTCACGCGCACTCTGATCACATGGGCGGAATGCCTGCGGTGCTGCGCAACTTCCGCCCACGCGAGTTGTGGGTAGCGGTCGATCCTAACTCCGCACCATACCGCGCACTGCTCGACCAAGCCGCGAGCCTGGGCATTCGCGTCCGCCATCTCCGCGCCGGGGAACGCATCCCCTGGGACGGCACGGACGTCTCGGTGCTCGCGCCGATGCCGATGTACGACAATCCTGGGTTACCCATCAACAACGATTCACTCGTGATGAGGATGCAATTCGGGCAATCTTCGGCGCTGCTCGAAGGCGATGCGGAAGGCGCCAGCGAGCACTTGATGGCCGCCTCCGCGTTGAGCGGCAGCGGCCCTGCCATTGGCCCGGATACGCTGCTGAAAGTCAGCCACCACGGCAGCCGGACGTCTTCTACGGAGGAGTTTCTCGCGCTCGCCGCACCACAGGACGCTGTCATCTCCGTCGGCCGTAACAACACATTCGGCCATCCGCGGCCCGAAATCGTTCAGCGACTTGCTGCAGGGCACGCCCGCGTCTTCCGCACTGATGAGTTCGGTCTCACGACTTTCTTGCTGTCGCGCAATGGAAGCATCGCTGCCCTGCCGCCGACGTCTAATTGATAACGTCGACAGAGGTGTGATCGACAATCTCAATGCGGAGGCACCCATGCAGGAACTGTCCCCGAACGCACAGCCGACCTCAATGTCGCCGGACGAGGAAGCAGCGGAGCAGAAGCTGATCCGACGTCTTCAACTGATGATGAACCTGGTCATGCAGACGATCGCGCAGGACTATTCGCTATCGATCGACGAGGCGTCGCAGATGATCGCCGATTCGCGTAAGGCGGCGCTCGCCATGTTCCCCGGTAAAGAGCTTGCCTACGACATCATCTGGCGTCCGAGGTTTCAGCGACTTATGCGCGAACGCTTCCGCATTATGTAGCGGGAGACAAATACATCGCCCAGTGAGGCGAGGAAACGTTCGATGTGCACATCAAGGTGGACACGCGCGACGGGAAGATCATCTCCGCGCAGACGCATAATCCTGTGACGGCTGTCTCCCGCGATTGCATCGATGCGGCTTGGTCGCAATGCGGGGATGCCAAGCCGGACAGTATTCTGCGCGAAAGCAGTCTTATGTTTCAGCTCAGAATCTTTCATGCAAAAAGCCTCGCTGTGAACGGGGCCTTTGCTGATCCTGAAAACGCTGTTAGCGTGCTTATGCGGGGACGGCGGTGACTTCGGCGGGATCTACGGCGACGAAGCGACCAAACTGACCACGGTCCTGGAAGCGGACCACACCAGAGACCTTGGCAAAGAGAGTGTCGTCCTTGCCGCGGCCGACGTTGGCGCCGGGCTTGAGCGGTGTCCCGCGCTGGCGAACGATGATGCCGCCGCCGAGGATTGCCTGGCCGCCGAACACCTTTACGCCGAGTCGCTGTGCGTTTGAGTCGCGGCCGTTTTTGGAAGAACCTAAACCTTTTTTATGTGCCATGAAAAGCCTCTTTTGTCTCAGGAACGGGCTGGGCGCGTTCCGTTGGAATCTTGTCCCGGGGGCTAAAGCCCCATTCATCTCGACGGCGGTGATGGACGGACTAAAGTCCGTCCCTATCTAAAGCTATTTTGCGGACTTCTTCGCGGTCTTCGCGGTCTTTTCGCTCTTCTCGGCCTTCTTTTCGGCCTTCGCTTCAACGGCTGTTTCTTCCTTGAAAGATTTGCCGTTGACGAGAATCTCGTTGATCTTGACTTCGACGAAGCCCTGACGATGACCCTGCATTTTCTTGTACTGCTTCTTGCGCTTCAGCTTGAAGACGAGGATCTTGTCGAAACGGCCTTCGCCGAGGACGGTTCCGGTGACTTTGACGCCGGAGAGGTCAGACTCGAATTTTCCGGCCTCGGAGCTGCAGGCGATGACGTCGGAGAACTCGATTGCGCCGTCGGTGTGCGCGGTGCGTTCAATCTTGAGCTTCTCGCCGGGAGAGACGAGGTACTGCTTGCCGCCGGTGCGAATTACTGCATACATAACTAAACCTCAATGCGCAGTGACGGGTGAGCCGTCGACCAGCGCGTTCCTGCCTGGATTGTGTTGCCGGGGCGCATACAGAAGAACTGCATCGGGCCCGCTAGTTCGGTCGCGGCTAAATTTCGAGCTGCCAAGGAATCAGCCGACCGTGCAGCCGAAAAGATAGCTGCATCGCCAAACTTAAAGAGTCTATCGCGGATCGTAGGGTGTGGTCAACGCGTGATGCGCCTTAGAGTGATTATTGGTTGTGTGTCTTCCCTTCTAAGCCATCTCTACTATTTTTATCGATGTATAGGCGAATTAGCCTATAGTGTTGTAAATTTTATATACATGAACCCTGTCTTAAATCCTTATTCTCCAGGGGCGGGGACGCAACCGCCTGAGCTCGCCGGTCGAGAGCTGCTCTTGGCCGATGTCGACGTTACGCTTGAGCGGATTCGCCAAAACGCTTCCAGTAGAAGTTCTATCTTTGTCGGCCTACGAGGAGTGGGCAAGACAGTTCTGCTCAATCGTGTTCGTGAGCTGGCTCAAACTAAAGGTTTTATGACAGTTTTCATCGAAGCACATGAAGAAAAGAGCTTACCCGTACTATTGTTACCGCATCTTAGACGAATTCTAATCAAGCTCAATTCTTATGAGCAAATCAGCGACGTAGCTCGGCGAGGCCTCCGTGTGCTCAAAAGCTTCGCTTCCGCTTTCAAGACCAAAATCAGCCTCAATGAGGCGATCGATGTTGAACTAGGGATTCAACCTGAATCCGGTACGGCTGACAGTGGGGACCTGGAGCATGACCTCAGCGAACTCCTGACTGCTGTTGCCGAGGCTTCTAGAGCGAGAAATGTGCCCATCTGTATCGTCATAGACGAAATACAGTATCTGACCGAGCCGGAGATGAGCGCTCTTATTATGGCTCTGCATCAGATTTCCCAAAAGGGACTTCCGCTGATTATGTATGCAGCGGGCTTGCCCCTGATCCTCGGCTTAGCGGGACGATCTAAATCCTATTCAGAACGTCTTTTCACGTTTCCTAGAATCGGCGTCCTTGATGATGCTGCTGCGAGGCAAGCACTCGAGAGGCCCGCACAAGCCAACGGCGTTTCCTTCACTGCCGATGCGGTAAATGCAATTCTGGATAAGACAGGGCGGTATCCCTATTTTCTACAGCAGTGGGGATATGAGACCTGGAACACGGCTATTGTGTCTCCAATCTCAGTCTCAGATGTATCGATCGCGACGTATCGGGCGATCAATCAATTGGATGATAGCTTTTTCAGGGTTAGGTTCGACCGGCTCACAAAACGGGAGAAAGATTTTCTGTTTGCGATGATGAGTGTGGGCGGAGATCAACAACGTTCCGGCGACATCGCGGATAAGTTGGGGGTCAAGGCGACATCGATCGGGCCGCTGCGAAGTTCACTCATTCGTAAGGGCATGATTTACAGTCCGGCCCATGGCGACAATGCATTCACAGTTCCGCTTTTTGACGAATTCCTTCGCCGTCAGATTCGCCCCTAGCGACGTTCCCACCTCCGGCCACTCTTCCCGTTCACAGTGAAGTATGCCCGGTAATCCTCGTCTAGCCAAAGTTTTGCGACTTCGCCCATTTCTCGGGCCAGGGCCAGCGGAGGTGACGGCAGATGAGGATCTGGGGATGGTCTTCTGACTCTTCGTTGCGGATGCCGTAGGGTATCTGAACAATGGCAGCGACGGTGCAGCTCTCGAAGTTGCGCAGCTGGTTGTTCAGATGGCCGCCGACGACGATGATCGTCTCCGGCTCATAGGGCCCGTAGCCGCGGTCGTGGAAGCCGTTGGTGCTGCTGATGGGGGTCGGCAGGCGGTACTGCGGACCGTAGAGGGCGAGCGCACCGGCCTCTCCGTAGTTGTTTGCGAGGATGGCGAGGCGAGGGAGATCCTCGGCTGGCAGGGTATCGCGGACGGCGGCGACCTGGGCGACGAATTCGGGCCAGCCTACCTCGTCGCGCATGTCGCCGCTATTCTTCATCTGCCAGTTCCAACCAGCGGTTCCAGGTCGCCAAATGGGCAGATACGCCCAGCAGACGGCGGCTGTATCGACCAGCATGGCGGCGATTACGACTGCGCGGATCGAAATGCGGAGACTCTTCGTGCGTTGAGCCAGCATGCGTTCGAGGGCGACGGCTCCTGCGGCGTAGAGCGCGACGTAGGCGGGCATCAGGTAATAGCCTCGGCCCTTCGCGATCGCGAACAGGATGAACGGGCCAATGTAGAAGGCGCTGAGCAGGCGGAAGCGCGCGCTCCGCAGCAGCGAGATCAGCCCGGCGATTGCGAGTGGGAAGGCCAGCATCGTGAATTTGACCTGGTCGGAGTAATAGCCTGCGGCTCGTCCTTCGCCCACATCGCGCGCGTGGATGGACTGCTCCATGTGGATGGTGATGAAGTGATGGCGCACCAGCCAGAGCAGATTTGGCGCGGCGATCAGGGCGGCGGTGAGCGCTCCAAACCAGAAGAAGCGGCTGCGTAGATGATGTCGCTGCGATGGCAGAATAGCGACGGCGGCGACCAGGCTGAGCGCGGGAAAGGCAATTGAATATTTAGAGAGGATCCCAATGCCGATGCCTGCGCCTACGCCGATCCAATAGCGTTGGTCGCCGGTGCGCAGGACGCGCGCGGTAAAGAAGATCGCGATACACCAGGCCAGCAGGTCGAACGTGTTGTATTGCAGGACGGAGCTGAAGGCGAGTGCGAGCGGCAACATGGCGAAGGCGGTGATTACTTGCGCTGGCCTAGATCCTATTTCTTCCGGCGTACGGCCGCCGATGTCGCGTGCGATCAGGCCGCCGAGGACGAGGGAGATGGCGTTGACGACTGCGGCGGGAAGGCGAAATACCTGCGGAGATATTCCGAAGAGGGCGATGGCGATGCGGCCGCAGAACGCGGTGAGCGGGGGATACGCGACGAAGCCCCATTGCAGGTGGCGCGCATCGTCGAGGAATTGCAGTTCGTCACGGTGAAAGCCATATCCGTTGCCGATGGCAAAGTGAACTGCGAGGACGATTGCGGCGATGGAGCTGAGCAGGACGGCATCGGATCGCAGTGAGGTAGTCGGCCGAGCCATTGCCATGGAAAAAGAATACGACGACGCGGGTGCAGTGTTCCTGAAAAATCCAAATCTCAGGGAGTCATGTAGCTATGCCGAATCGCTAGGCGCCGAACTGTCTCAGGTGATGGTCGAGGTGCTTGTACATCAACTCCGCCCACTCTTCTGGCGTCAGCTTCCCGAAAAAGCTGTGGGGATGCGCGGTGCATCCATCTGGTCCGGCCGCTGCGAATTTATCGATCAATGCGTAAAGGCGTTCGCGCTCAGCTTCGAACTCCCGTTGATCCTCAACAGCAATGTTGGTGGGCGAATTCCGGCGCATGGGCTCGTCGTTGCCGAACGCCTTCTTCTTCACCATACCGCCGATGAGCCGGCCAAGGAACATTCGCGGGGGACGTCGCTTGCCGTCCGCCAACTCCAGGCCGAGCGAGCAATGTGCCAACGCCTGGGCGACGCACATCGTGCCCCACAGGTGCGGGCTATCGGGTCGCAACTCTCCCATTCGCTGCTTAACTTTTTCGACCGTCGCCGCTTCAAAGAGATTTCTCATGGGGGGAAGTTCTCCTCCGTCGATGCTTGAAAATTTTGACGATTGATGGCCAGTGCGCGTGAGCAGCCACTAGCATGATTCGTAATAATCGACTACTTCGGTGTAGCGCGCAAGGGCGGTGTTTCCGAGACCAGAAGGAGATTCGGGTTACGCAATTTCCTGGGCCGCTCGGACAACTCCCGATTGGTCGGTATAGGCTTCCATCGGCTGGGATTTCTTGAACGCGAGGGCCGGGAGGCACCTTTGAAGAAGACTCTTCGCAGCATCTTTCGCACAATGATGATGGGCACATGCGCTGTGAATGCAATGAGCGCGGCGGCGCAGTCGACGACGCTCGAACCGGCGAAGATGGCCCGCGTGGGTGCGGTGGATGAGCGCTTCCCGTCGTACAACGTGGACATGCTGGAGGTGACCGGAGGTAAATTCTGGAAGCCCTATCGATCTGCGACGGCGGCTGCTCCCGCCAAGCCGGATGCAAGCCTGCCCGCGGGCATGGACCCGAATATGTATGAGTACCGCGCGCCGCTTGATCTATCCAACGTTCACCTGCGCAAGCTGGCCGCAGCACTGGGGCCGGCGTATGTGCGGGTCAGTGGAACGTGGGCGAACACGACATTTTTTCAGGAAAGCGCAGGGCCGGCTGTGACGACTCCACCTGCAGGTTTCGGCGGCGTGCTGACGCGAGCGGAGTGGAAGGGTCATTCCTTGCTGTCACGGCGGCGGGCAACGATGCCTGCAGACGCTAGCTGTCGACGCGAGGCACCATGCGCTTGCGAATGAGGAAGTAGGGTACCGCGAGGGCGATGGTTACGCCGAGTGCGATGAATTCGACTCGTGTCGTGTAGGTAAGCAGCCAGATCACGGCTGCCCCGCCCAGGATTCCCACGGTCGGGCCGCCAGGGGCGCGAAATGCTCCAGGCACTTTCTCTCGGGTGTAGCGAAGTTTGAGTGCGCCGAGGCAGATGGCAAGATACACGCACAAGACCGAAGCGCTGGAAAGTACGGCGAGACTGCGAAACGCGCCGGTGATGGACAGTAGGAAGGTCAGACCGGCATACGTTGCGATAGCAATGTGCGGAGTGCGGAAGCGGGGATGAACACGGGCTAGCGCCGCCGGGAGTGTGCCGTCTTCCGCCATCAGGAAGAAGGAACGAGGCGCTGCCATAACTGTCGCGGCAAGACAGCCGAAGATGGAGACGGACACGCCGATGAGCATCAGAGCGCGGCCGGGCGAGCCGGCAATCCTGGCAGCAACGTTCCCCAGCGGAGCGGTCGAATCGAGGCCGAGCTGACTTCCGAGCACTCCCTGGGAGACGGCCTGAAGTGCGACGTAGATCAGGATCAGCGCGACAATTGCACCGAAGATGCCGCGAGGGACGGTGCGTGCGGGGTCGCGCATCTCGGCGCTGGTGCAGAGCGCCTCTTCCGCGCCCTGGAAGGCGAAGAAGATGAGCAGTGACGCTTCACCGATCTTTGCGGCTGGAGGGAATCCGGTCCATCTGAGTTCTCGCCAGTGCATGAAGAAGATGCCCGCCGCGATGAGCAGCAGCAAAGGAAGCAGCTTGGCGAGTGTGGTCACGATGGAGAGGCGCATACCCTGCTGAATTCCGCGAATGTTGACCGCGGCCAGCGTTGCGTAGAAAACAAAGAATACGAGGACGCGAGGTACGCCGTGCGCGAGGGGTGGTGCCACGATGGCTAATGTGTCGATTAGTATGTTGCCGATCGCGGCGCCCGCCCCGACTTCAAAACCGACGGCATACAGTAGCCAGGCGAGAAAGCCGGGGAGCCGGCCGAACGCCTCTTCGATGTAGGCGACGGGGCCACCGGAGCGATGGACGAAGCTGCCGATTTCGGCGAAGCAGGTGAGGACAAGAGCGACGGCTATTCCGCAGACGAGATAGCAGAGGATGGCGGCTGGTCCGAGGATCGCTGCCACGAGTCCCGGTATTACGAAGATGCCACCGCCGATCGTGCTGTTGATCGCGTTGATGCCGACGCCCCATGGTCCAATCACCCGGCGGAGCTGGTCGTCAGCATGAGAGGTGGCAATCTGCTCGTCTGCGAGTAGAAAGGGCGGAGTCAAGGGCGCACTCTCGCGAATGGCGGCTGCGCTTGGACCGGAGGCGGCAGTATACTCGCGCACGAATCGTCCTTTGGTCTTAGGGGAAGACAGACTGCAGGCCCGGGGTTGGATTATCATACGTCGCGTTATGTGCGGCGGCAAGAAGGATATTCGGTGAAACAGTGGCTAGGCGGTGAGGTCGTGGTCTTTGGTCTCGCGGATGGAGAGAAGGCCGAGGAACGTCAGCACCGCTGAGGCCGAGAGATAGTAGCCGACGTACTGGATGCCGTAGTGTCGCGCGAGCCAGGTCGCGATCGATGGAGCCAGCGATGCGCCGAGGATGCCGGCGAAGCTGAAGGCGAGCGAACTGCCGGTGTAACGGACGGCCGTCGGAAAGAGTTCGGAGATGAGCGTGCCGATGGGAGCGTAGGTGATTCCCATCAGCGAGAGGCCGATGGCCATCATGGCGACCGCGCCGGTTGTCCCCGCGACGAACATTGGGCCGAGGAAGATTCCGAAGATTGCGATTGCGCCCGTGACCGCGAGCAGAACACGGCGGCGACCATGTTCGGCCAGCAGCGCGGAGAGTGGAATCGTGATGGCGAAGAGGCAGACGCAGAGCAACTGCATCATCAGGAATTTGCCGCGACTGTAACCGAGCACGCTGGTGCCCCAGGAGAGCGCGAAGATGGTCATGAGATAGAAGAGGACAAAAGTGGAGAGGCAGGCCGCGATGCCCGAAAGAAGCGCGCGGAGGTGATCGCGCAGGACGGCGAACATAGGGACGGCGTGCTGCTCGTTGCGGTTGCGAGAGTTCTGGAAGACCGGCGTTTCAGTGATGGTGAGGCGGACGTAGAGGCCGAGGAAGACGAGCACGGCCGAGGCGAGGAAGGGCAGGCGCCATCCGAAGTTGAAAAATTGCTGGTCGGTGAGTGCGTGCGAAAGCAGCAGGAACACTCCGCCGGAGAGGAAGAATCCAATGGGCGCGCCGAGTTGCGGAAACATGCCGTACCAGGCGCGCTTGTTGGGCGGTGCGTTCTCGATGGCGAGCAGGACTGCGCCGCCCCACTCGCCTCCGAGGCCAAGGCCCTGACCAAAGCGGCAGAGCGCCAGCAGGATTGGTGCGGCCAGGCCGATGGTGCGATACGTGGGTAGCATGCCGATGGCTACTGTCGAGATGCCCATGGTGGAGAGCGCGATGACCAGCGTAGTCTTGCGTCCGATGCGGTCGCCGAAGTGGCCGAAGAGCGCGGAGCCGATGGGGCGTGCGAGGAACGCTATACCGAACGTTGCGAGCGAGGCAAGACGTGCGGATGCCGGATCGGATGCGGGGAAGAAGAGCGCCGGGAAGACGAGCACGGCCGCGGTTCCATATATATAGAAGTCGAAGAATTCGATGGTGGTGCCGATGAGGCTGGCGAAGAGCACCTGGCTGGGCGAGTTGATGGCCCGGGGAATGCGGGCCGGCGGTGCGCTCATCGAGCCTCCAGGATTTTGCATGCTGATTCTGATTCGAGTCGGATGAGACAGATGAATTCTATACAGTCACCGATCCGAGAGAAAGGGCAGCAATTCGGGAGTACGCAACCATGCCCCACCCATTCACATTGCAAACGTCCCGGGTGGGGCATGCGGTTCGGTCAATCGCACTGAATCATTCGAAGGAGACGGTGCACTCCTTCAGAGCCGGGGTTATGGAGAACAACACATCTCCCTTACGGTGGTAGACGTTTGCGGTTCCTGCCAGGATATCGGTTCCCGCAGGCGCCGTGATGTCGAGACCTTCGTGCTGCATCACCGTGTAGATGCGTCCAGCAACGCTGACCTCCTGGAGATGATCGCCCTTGTTGAACAGATGGATAGTGACGCGTGCGT
>JANYLK010000226.1 GCA_025357875.1 Granulicella sp. | reverse complement strand
CGCACCCACAAGCCGCCCGTCTATATACACCGGACTCCCGCTCATCCCCGCAACCACGCCCGTGTACTCCGGCTTCTCGCCCTTCAAACGGCCCAGAATCATATCCTGCCCAGGCCCAATCGCATCCGTCAGCACGCCCAGAATTTCGACTTCCATCGGCTCCGGGGTCACTCCCTCGAACACCGTATACGCCACCCCATGCAGTCCACGCTTCACATCGTCCAGCGGAAAAATCTTCGCCCCGCTCGGCGCACTAGCCGGCATCGCAAACGCATGCGCCGCAACAGGCATCTGCGCCCCTACACGTCCGCCCACGGCCGCAAACGACAGCCCGAACGCTAATAGCCATCCATTGCATGAATACCTGCGCATCGGATATCTCACAATCCCTAGACTAAACCCTGACTGCAATTTATTAACGTGTTCCCGCGAGTCAATTCAACTGCTCGGCTGCTCGCCGGGGGCGGACTTATTTTCATCCGACGAACAGTTCTACATGACTGAAAACGCTAGCCCACAGACAGGCGCATCCAAAGCCAAATGAACCAAGTCCGTATGACTCTGCTCTTGATTGCAACTCTGGGAATTGCCCTCATCACCTGTCCCGCTCAATCGACAACTGCCTTCCAGGATCCTCAGCACTCTTGCAAATCGGTGGTCAAACTCAAAATATCCGCCGCGAGCATCGGTTTGCCAACCAACGGAGCGACGGTAAACTCCGCGAAGCTGATCCACGACGAGCGGGGAGAGTATTGCAAAGTCCTCGGCCGCATCTCGCCTGTAGATGCTTTAGCTCAACCGATCCGGTTCGAAGTAAACCTCCCCACGCATTGGAACCGTAAGGCCGTCCATTTCGGCGGAGGCCTTTTCGATGGCTGGCTTGGCGCAACCAATGGGCTGAAGCATCTGCCCGTCAGCATAGCCAACCAGCCCGGTCCGCTGGAGCGCGGCTATGTCACCTTCGGGGGAGATTCCGGCCACCACAAACACTATCTGCTCCTGCCCGATGAACTGAACGCCGTGAATGCGTCCTTCGCGAAGAATCTCGAAGAACGTCGCAACTTCGCACAGGACGGCTTGAAGAAAACACACGACGCCGCAATGGCTATCATCGAGCAGCGATATGGCTCGCGCCCCGACCGGATGTTCTTCCTTGGAGGCTCCACCGGTGGCCGTGAAGCCTACTTCGTCGTGCAACGTTGGCCCGACGACTACGATGGTGTTCTCGGAGCCTATGCCGGATGGGACCAGGTCCAACTTGACCTTCAACTGATCCGAGTATCCCAGGCAATGTACGCCAAAGGTGGCTTCCTTCCAAAGTCCGCCACAAAGCTTCTTTCGCAGTCGGTCATGCAGCAATGTGACGCACTCGATGGCGCCAAAGATGGCATCATCGCAAACGTTGCAGCATGTCATTTCGACCCCGCAACCCTCCTCTGCGCGGCGGGGCAGAACGGGAAGCATTGCTTGACCTCCCAGCAACTAGCCACCGTCCAAACCTTCGCAACGGAACAGAAAACGGTCCAGCCCCTCTGGCACGGCGTTCAGGAGATGCCTGGCTACAACGTGCTCGCGGGCTCCGACTTGACCGGCTCCATGGGAATCTTCCACCACCCGCAGCGCACGCCAATCATCTTCCTGAACTCGCTCTACTACGTGGTCGGGGATCAGGTCTTGCGTTACTTCGTCACCGGAGATGACCACTACAATGCCTTGAAATTCAATACCACCACAGGCGGCGACTACGCCGCAGAACTTCTGCCCCAATCGCAAGCCTCCGACGCCAGCGATTCTGACTTATCCCGCTTTGCCCAGCACGGTGGAAAATTCCTGATGCTTCACGGAACCACCGACGCCACCATCCCCACCGGAGCCTCAGTCCTCTATTTCGACATGCTGGAACGCACCATGGGCAAAGATGCGGTCGACAAGTTCGCGCGATTCTATCTCGTCCCAGGCTACGGACACGGGCGGGGCGATTTTGACGCGGGCTTCGACGCGCTCGGCACGCTCGATCACTGGCTCGACACAGGCACCGCGCCCGCCAACCTGGTCGTAGTCGACAACAATCGGAACTCCGCCAGCCGAACCAGGCCTCTATGCCAATACCCCACCTGGCCAAAATATAACGGCAGCGGAAATCTCAACTTGGCCACCAGCTTCGCCTGCGCCACTCAATAGCCATACCGTTAGCTGACCGCAGATAATGCGGTTTTTGCGCTGAGTTCAGCTCTTCCACACGGCCTGCCTGCCTCAGAACCTTCTAAACCCCGTCAACCTATTGACACGACCGATATAATGAAGGTAGTGACAAGGCTATAGAAAGTGTGCGTGTCGGGTAGATGCCAATGGTATATACCGCCGCGTAAGTCTCCTGTTTATTAGATTTTGCGCATATAGGGGGAGGGGGGGATACCCACCTTGAGCAGCTTTGAGAATAGGTCCGAGCGATGCGATGCCCACTTGTCAGCCCAGGAAGAGTCCAACCGGCAGCACGTCCGAAATATATTCATGAAGATTAAGACTTCAATTCAATCCACGTCCGTCAAACACTCCACCACGCAGAAATTGGCCGTAGCGCTGCTGCCCGTCCTCATCTTCAGCACGTCCTCCTACTGCGCCAGGGCCCAGACTAAGCCCACGCCACCCGCCACCCAGACTCCTGATTCCGGTGGCCCAACAGTCGACAACGGACCCATCGTTATTCCCAGAAAGAAGCAGTCTGACGAGCCGCCTCCACCTCCCGCCCCCGAACAGCCAAAAGTCAAGAATCCCAATGGTGCTACCTTCTCCATCCGGGTTGACGTGCCGCTCGTCAATCTCGATGTCAGCGTGATCCTCGACAAGACTCACCAGTTCGTCCCCGGCCTTAAGAGTGGAAACTTCCTGGTTCTGGAAGATGGCGTCGAGCAGAAGGTCGACACTGTCCGCATCGCTCAGACCCCAATCACCGCGGTCATGCTGCTCGAGTTCGCCGCCAACTCCTGGTATGTCATCAACGACATGCGCAATGCCTCGATCAGTTTCTTTAACTCGCTGCGACCAGACGACTACGTCGCGGTCATGACCTACGACCTCCAAACCCACATACTCTCTGACTTCACCAACAACAAGCAGGTCATTGCGCAGAGTATTAACTCGCTCACCATCCCGGGCTTTTCCGACACCGACATGTTCGACGCACTCTACGAGACGCTCGACCGCACCAGCCGCATCGAAGGCCGAAAGTACATCATCCTCATTGGAACCGGCCGCGACACCTTCTCCAAACTTACCCTCGACAAGATGCTCGCCAAGATTAGGGCCACGCCCAACGTCACCATCTTCACCATCGGCACCGGCGCGATGCTCAACCAATTTGGAGGCGGCGGGATTCGCGAACTCGACTACCTGCAGGCCCAAAACCAACTCAGAACCTTCGCAGCAATGACCGGAGGCCTCAGCTTCTCGCCCATCTTCCAGGGCGAAATGCCCGATGACTTTGCCCAGATCAACAACTCCATCCGCAACCAGTACCTGCTTACTTACCGCCCCACCAACCCTGCGAACGACGGCACCTATCGCAAGATCAAAGTCGTCCTGATCGACAACGAAGGTCACCCACTGCAGATGCAGGACGAAAAGGGCAAGCCGCTGAAATACTCGGTCATTGCCCGCGACGGATACAAGGCCAAGCTGCCAGTCGAGTAGTTGTGAGAAGAGAGAAGGTGCTTGCCATTGCGAATGCTATTCCGCCATCTGTTCATGGACGTAGCACCAGAGCCATCGCTCCCGCGGCTCTGCGGAGGCAATCACCGGATGCTGGGTTGTGTGGAAATGCTTGGTAGCATGGAGGTTCTTGGACGAGTCGCAGCACCCAACGTGGCCGCACTCAAGACACGTGCGCAGATGCACCCACCGATCGCCCAGTGCCACGCACTCCGCGCAGTCATGCACCTTCGGAGCTACGTATTTACTATGAAGAAGATGTTCGCAGAGCGCCATAGGTCACCTCGCATGTTGCCTGACCGGATGCTACCAAATCCGATGCTGGCGAGATAGATGCGGCCCACGCGATGCGGCCATCCGCCATCGCTCGCGCGCCGATAATGGAGCTATGCGCGCAAGTACCGAGGCCCAGAAATCAGCACCGTCACAGCTTCCAGGAAACGCCCGGACAGTACGTGAGTATCTCGCCTTTCTGCGCGTTGAAAAAGGGATGCGCCCCGCAACCTGCGAAGCCTACGCCAGCGATCTGGAGCAGTTTGCCGAGCAGTTGGAAGTACGCGGCACGCTGCTGGTGACAGCCGTCGAATCAGACGTCAGCGGTTTCATGGCTCATCTTCGCGGTAATCTCGTCGATGCTCGATCTATCGCGCGCAAGCTAAGTTGTTTTCGCGGCTTCTTCCGCTGGCTCTTGCTTGACAAGCGCATCTCGCACGATCCGACCGTTACCATCGAAACGCCGGCAAGTTGGAAGGTGCTGCCGAAGTCGCTTGCCGAAATCGAAGTCTCCAAGATGCTCGACCGCGCTGCCGCCGCCGCACGCAATCCGGACGATGCCGGCTCTCGGGAAGCCGCCGCGCTTGCGCTCCGCGACCACGCAATCCTGGAACTGCTCTACGCAGGTGGCCTGCGCGTTGGAGAGATCGTCGCACTAGGCGAAGAGGATTTACATCTCGATCAGGCGCGCGCCCAGGTCCGCGGCAAAGGCGACAAGGAGCGGATCGTCCCGCTTGGACGCCGAGCAGTAGAGGCGCTCGATGAGTACATCAAGCGAGGTCGACCCGCACTGGCACGCGGTCGTCTGCAGCGGGCGCTATTCCTCAGCGTGCGAGGTCGCGCGCTGACTCGCCAATGGGTCTGGGAGATGGTCCGCGCCGCCTCTACAGGCGCGGATGGAAACGGACGCAAGGCCAGCCCGCACATGCTCCGCCACAGTTGTGCCACCCACATGGTGGAGCATGGCGCCGACTTACGCAGCGTGCAGCGCCTGCTCGGCCACGCCGACATCGCCACCACCCAGGTCTACACCCACGTCGCGATGGAACATCTCAAGCGTGTCCACCACGAACATCATCCGCGAGGAAAGCGACGACAGGCAACTAGCATCAGCGATCAAGTACCCGCAACTAGCGCGTGGGCACAGAGCGCGACTGTGGTGCTCGAATGAAGCCCGACGTTACTGAAATTGGAGCACTCGCTGAGCAGTTTCTTGTGATGATCCAGAACGAGCGCAACGCCTCCGCGCACACCGTCCGCGCGTACCGGCGCGAGGTGCTCAACTTTGCTGCCTATCTGCGCGAGACACTTGTTGCCGAGACAAAGATTACTGCCGTAGAACACCTCCACATCCGCGCATACCTCGGCCTGCTCTACGAGCGTAACCTTACCAAAGCGAGTGCAGCCCGAGCGCTTGCGGCCATCCGCTCGTGGTTCCGGTGGCTCGCCAAGGAGCACAAGATCGCGCAGAACCCGGCCGTATTGGTGAGTACCCCGAAGCTGCCTCAACATCTTCCCCGCGTGCCCAGCATGGAAGAGGTGAATGGTCTACTAAATTCTATGGAGGACTTGGACGGCGCCGCCACGAAAAATGACGCGGCGGCGTGGCCCGAACGGGACCGCATGATCTTCGAGTTACTCTACGGGTGTGGCATCCGAAACTCCGAACTGGTCAGCATCGATCTTCCCGACATCCAGTGGAAGAATGACGCGATCCTGGTCAAAGGCAAAGGCCGCAAGCAGCGCTACGTGCCGCTTGGTGACGAGGCTGCTCTTGCCATGCGAGCCTACCTGCCTCTGCGGGAGGCCAGATTGCGCGCCGCTGGCAAATGCGCTCTGGTGGCCGACGGCCCACTGATTACCAACCTGCGAATACGCGGCTCAATCCGCCTGACCACGCGTAGCGTTGGCAGGATCGTCAAGCAGATTGCACTCTCGCGCGGCCTCGCTTCGGATGTCCACCCGCACACGCTGCGCCACGCCTTTGGCACCCACATGCTGGAAGAGGGTGCTGACCTGCGCGCGATTCAGGAGATGCTCGGCCACGAACGCCTATCCACCACGCAGCGCTACACCCAACTCACCGCCAAGCAGGTCCAGCGGGTTTACGACGAAACCCATCCCCGGGCGCGCTGAGTCATCCTCAGTACCGCGGTACGGTGGGATCGATCACCCGCGACCAGCCGTCGATGCCTCCGGCCAGCGACTGCGCACGTTCGAATCCCTGCCCGCGTAGCCACATCGCCACCGAAAGCGATCTCTGCCCATGATGGCAAAGCACCACGACGTGCGCGTCCGGATCGAGTTCGGCATGTGCACGCGAAGTCACATCCCCCATCGGCATCAGCACAGAATCGGGCAGTCTGGCGGTCTCGAATTCCCATGGCTCACGCACGTCCAGTAAGATTGGGCGATCCGACGCCGCATTCTTCGCGCTTTGTGCACACATTTGCGCAAAGGCTTGCGGAGTTAGCTCTGGCTCTAAAATTTCGGTGGTCAACTCAGACATATCGCTAATATATCGTTTCAATTCAGATTTCGGAAGATGATGTGAGTGTGCGATTTGCAGCCAGATTGCATCCAAATTACTACCGGCCCAGCTTGCCTCTGAAACATCTCAGACTTGATACTGGTAGATGCGATAGGGATGGTGAAAGTGACTGAAAAAGTATTGATCGTAGAGGATGAAGCTCACGCGCGTAACGGGCTTACGGAACTGATCGCGTCCTGGGGCTTCCGCACCGACAGCGCGGCGGATGGCGTCGAAGGCCTTGAACGGGTTCGTCAATGGTCGCCCGGCATCGTAGTCACCGACCTGAAGATGCCGCGTATGGACGGCATGGAACTGTTGAGCCGCATCAAGGAACTGCCTCAACGTGTGGTCGTCGTCATGCTTACCGCGCAGGGCTCGATTGAGTCTGCGGTCGATTCGATGCGCATGGGCGCTTACGATTACATTCCAAAGCCCGTCGACCCCGCGCGTCTCCGCACCGTCCTGCAAAACGCCAACCGCCAACGGGAAGCAGACACAAATGTAGAGCTCGAAGAAGTGCGGCGGCAGTCCCGTGACGCAGGCATGCTTGGTTCTCTGGTCGGATCGTCCCCGCAGATGAAGGCAATCTTTCAGATGATTGAGCGGGTCGCGCCATCCAATGTTTCTGTCCTGGTCACCGGCGAAAGCGGCACAGGTAAGGAACTCGTCGCCCGCGCGCTTCACGACCTGAGCTCGCGCCGTCTGAAGCCCTTCGTCGCCGTCAACTGCGCTGCTATCCCCGAGACGCTTATCGAGAGCGAAATCTTCGGCCATGAAAGAGGTGCATTCACCGGTGCGGTCGAGCGGCGCGCAGGCTGCTTTGAACTAGCCGAAGAAGGCACGCTCTTGCTCGACGAAATCGGCGAGATGCCTGCCGCCACCCAGGCCAAGCTGCTGCGCGTCCTCGAAGATCGCAAACTCCGCCGTCTTGGAAGCAAAGCTGAAACACCGGTTGATGTTCGCGTGGTCGCAGCCACCAATAAGGATCCGCAGCAGGCCGTCGCAAGCGGTCAACTACGCGGCGATCTGTTTTATCGACTCAACGTCTTTAACATTCAAATGCCGCCTCTCCGTGATCATGCCTCGGATATTCCCGCCATCGCTGCGAAGATGATCGAGGACATGAACCAGCGTCATGGCTGTTCCATAACCGGTATGGCACCCGCTCTGCTTGACCGATTGCTCGCATACGATTGGCCCGGCAATGCGCGTGAACTGCGCAACACGATCGAACGTGCCACCATTCTCGCTGGGGCGGGCCTTATCCAGGTTGAGCACCTGCCGCCACATTTTGGTGAGCCGGGGTATGCCACTCGCTTCGCACCTCCGTCCGAATTTAGCGCAGCATCGCCGATACCTGCGCGAGACGACGAACGCACCATCCACGTCGACGTTGGCACCACGGTCGACGAGGCCGAACGGCAACTCATTTTGAAGACGCTACTGTCCACGCACAACAACAAAACCCGTGCCGCCGAAATACTTGGAATCACCACAAAGACGTTGCAGAACAAGTTGAAGGAATATTCGAGCGCAGCCGCCTCGAGTGCTTCGCCTTCCGCTATCGATATGCCCATCGTTGCGGCGGAGTAAGCCCATGCGCCTCAGAACCAAGCTCGTGCTGACGGCAACCGGTCTGACCTTTGCCATTGTGCTCGTGCTCTCAGCGGTCTTCCTCGGCGAACTCCTACGCCAGCGCGTCACCCAGACAGCGGCCGCCAATGATGTCCTTGCCCATGAGATTCTGCTGGCTACGCGCCAGGCGGTCGAAACCGGATTGCGCGCCCACCCACCCTCGCAATCTTCCGCGCCCGACGTCGCTGATTCAGATGCCGATGCCGCACTCCACGCCGCAGTCATTGACGCCCTGCGCATCAACGATGATTTGGCGAGCGCGATGAATGGGATCGTGCGTTACTCGCCGACCGTGGAGGATGTCAGCGTTACCGACGCGCACGGCTTCACCATCGTCTCCACCGATCCCGATGCGGTCAATCAGCGCGCCGCCTTCCGCGACAGCTTCGACCGCATGCGCGACGGCACTGTCTTATACCAGATGCGCCAGGTGTTTGGCAGGCCGCGCGTGCTCGATATCGCGTTGCCACTCGATCGCAACCGAATGCCATTCCTTGTTGTCCACGTTGGCGTTCGATCGACGTTCCTGCGTTTTGTAGGCGCGAATGCCTATCAGCCCTGGCTCGGAGCCGCATTGGAGTTTGTGCTGTTTGCCATCATTGCTTCCGTGGCCATCGCCGCGTTGCTCTCTACCTTGGCGCTGCGTCCGCTGCAAGCCATCGGCGAACAATTGGAGCGCCTCCGACTAACTCGAGGCGACACCTACAGTGAGCTTGCAGAAACTCCGCTGCTGCTGGACGCGCCATCGAGCCGTGCCGACCCCATCGGCCGTGTCAATCTCAGCATTGATCGTTTGGGCCGCGAGATGCGCACCCGCGAAGAGGGTTTCACCGCCCTCCGAACAAACCTGGACCAGATGCTCGACACACTGCGCGATGGTGTCCTGCTGTTCTCTCCAGACGGGCGCGCCGTGATGGTCTCCGATGCGGCAGCTCAATTTCTCGACCGCAACGACAGTGGCCCGCGAGCTCCCGCTGTCGATGACATGGTGGGTATGCGGATCGATGAGATATTTCTACCGAAGACGATTCTAGGAGCCACCGTGGCTGCAGCTTTCGAGAGAGGGACCCATAGTTCAGCAGAGACGGTGACGCTCGAAGACGGCCGGCAGGTGCAGATATCTTTCGACCGCATTGGCGATGGACACTCATCTGATATCCAGAGCGATAGTGGCGATGGTGCCCATCGTGGGATGGGAATTCTCCTGACTCTGCGCGACACTGGCTCCGCATTGGAACTCGAGCAAGAGCTTGAGGTAGCGCGCCGCCTTGCCGCCATCGGACGACTAACCGCAAACGTCGGTCACGAGGTCAAGAATCCTATCAATGCTATGGTGGTCCATCTCGAACTTCTCCGTGGAAAGCTGGCCAGCTCCGAGTTCGACCGCTCTAGCGCTCAGAAGCACGTCGAAATTCTCGCTGACGAGATGCATCGACTCGACCGCGTCGTCGAGACCCTCGCTGACTTTTCACGGCCTATGAATCTCGACCTCCGCGAACACGACCTCCGCCGGATTGTGGAGCAGACGCTGGAGCTTGCCGGGGGGGAACTCAAGGAACATGGTGTTCGCATTGAATGCGAATTCCCGCCGCTGATCGTTCCAGTGCGAGTGGATGGGGAACTTATGCGTCAAGGTTTCCTGAACCTGCTCCTCAATGCAATGCAGGCCATGCCGTCGGGAGGCCTCATTCGTGTCAGCGTCCGCCGCGACCACCGTCTCGCCATCGTCTCCATCGCGGATAACGGGATTGGGATTCCCGCTGCGCTACTTCCGCGCATCTTCGATCTGTACTTCACCACCAAGCCCCGCGGCAGCGGCATCGGCCTTGCCATGACGTACCGTATCCTCCAGTTACACGGAGGCGCATTGGATGTTAGTTCCAACGCCGACCCGGCGGCGCCGGATCGCGGAACGGCCTTTACTCTTCACATTCCCGTATCCAACGGTGCTGGAAGCGAGATCCGGAAGCAGCCGTCGGAACTGAGTAATGGTATGGATCCGAACTCCGATGCCGCGCGAAGCTACATCGCCTCTAACATAGAAGGAAAGGAAATCGTTTGATCGAGCAGTTCCATTTCGCCTACCGTCTGGCCGACCATCTGGCTCGCGCTAGACGCCTGCCAATCCTTACTCTCATTTTGATTGCGGGCATCGCTGGATGCCGTCATAAGCCGCCGACCTTTGTGATTCCCACGGGCGCTCACGCTCCGGTACCACTCGAAGTGCCACCTACTCCCGAGCCTTCGCCAACAATTGCTACCGTGCCTGAACCAGAGTTACCTCCTCTTGCTGCCCCCTTGCCGGCACCGCCGCCCAGAAAGCGGCCCAACCCCACTCCAAAAGAGGAGATCCAATCTCCAGTTCAGATTGCCGAAGCGCCGGCCGCGCTCGCCATTGGAACACTGTCAACTGGCGGAGATCCCACTCCGCAAAGCCAATCTCAGGCGCAGGATACGATCGCGTCCATCTTGAAACGCATAGCGGCACTTCCGGCGAAGACTGCTGAATCTGAGAAGAAGCAGATCAGGCAGGTTCGCCACTTCCTTGATCAGGCGCAGCAAGCTCTCAACTCCGGCGACGCACAGGGCGCCCAAAATCTCGCGACCAAGGCCCGCCTACTCATGGATGACCTGGAAAAGAAGTAGCCACCTGCGTCATCCGAGGCGGCGTCTTGCATGGCTGAAGAAAGATACAAAGGCCGTCATTCTGAGCGACAAAAGGTAGAAGGCCCGTCATCCGGGCGGAAGAAAGATATAAAGGCCCGTCATTCTGAGCGAAGCTCAGAATCTCCGTAGTTCGTTCGAAGTGCAATGCTCTCCCCACCAAGTGAAGACGCTAAGCCTGCGCCCCGTGGCACTTCTTATACTTCTTACCGGAACCGCACGGGCACAGATCATTGCGCCCAACCTTTTCTCCGGTCACCCGCGGTCCAGTTCCATTGCTGCTCTCGCCGGAACCAGCCGAGCGCGCCTGTTCCAATTCACGCTTCTTCTTCCGCTGGAATTCCCGCTCAAGTTCATCGATGGTGGTCGACGGTGCCCGCGTGTGGATTGGCACCGGCGCATGTTCGGAGGCCTGTGCATCGCCAAGCGGCAAACTCGCCTGTCCTGAAGCCGATCGTCCAGACGACGTCGTTCCCTCAAGCTGCTGAGGTTCCGAAGGACCGCGCGGCGGCATCTGCTCGGCCGTTTCGATCGGGTTGCCGTCCGGTCCGATAATCTGCATCCGGAACAGGTGGCGCGCAGTGTCCTGTTGAAACTGCAACATCATCGTCTCGAACATCTCGAACGATTCCTTTTTATAAGCCACCAGCGGATCCTGCTGGGCATATCCGCGCAGACCAATGCCTTCCTTCAGGTGATCCATCGCCAGCAGATGGTCCTTCCATAGTCCGTCGAGCACACTCAGCATCACGATGCGCTCGTGATAACGCATTGCCGGCGCGCCCAGAATCTGCTCCTTGACGTCGTACCTCGCGCGGATCTTTTCAAAGATTGTCTCGCCCAGTTCGTGCCGGTTCAGTGCACCCGCATCGATTGCATCCGGACCTTCATTCAACTTCGCTCCGAACACGTCGAACACCTGCGAGTAGAGCGCGTTCAGCTTCCACTCATCTGCATGCGCCTTCTCCGGCGCATTCTCGTCGAGGATGTTCGAGAGGATCGTCGAAACATAGTCTTCCGTGATGAGTTGCTTCTGGTCCACGCCTTCCATCAACTGCCGGCGCAGGCCGTACACCGCCTCGCGCTGTTTGTTCATCACATCGTCGTACTCGAGCACATGTTTGCGTGACTCAAAGTTCTGCGCTTCGACCGCTTTCTGCGCTGCCTGAATGCGCCGCGAAATCATCGGGCTCTCGATAGGCACACCCTCTTCCATTCCCAGACGCTGCAGCAGCGTGCTGACCCACTCCTTCGCGAAGATGCGCATCAGGTCGTCTTCCAGCGATAGAAAGAATCGCGACGACCCCGGATCGCCCTGCCGTCCCGCACGTCCGCGGAGCTGGTTGTCGACGCGACGCGACTCATGACGTTCGGTGCCCAAAATATGTAGGCCCCCGGCCGCGACGACGGCCTCGTGTTCCTTCTCCGCCGTGGCAAGATGCGACGCGATCGCCGAGTCCCAAGCTTCCTGTGTCGTCTCAAATTCCTGGCTCGCATAGTAAAAGCGCACCATGCCCGGTCCAGTATTGGGCGAGATTGCGCCCTCCGCAGCCGATACCGCGCGCCCCCCAGACTTCTTCACCAGGTCCTGCCGCGCCATGAACTCCGAGTTGCCGCCCAGTAGAATATCGGTGCCACGCCCCGCCATGTTGGTGGCAATCGTCACCATCCCAAGTCGGCCCGCTTGCGCGACAATCTCCGCTTCTTTCTCGTGGAACTTTGCATTCAGAACGACGTGGCGCACACCCTTGCGCTTCAGTATGTCCGAGAGCAACTCCGACTTCTCGATTGAAGTCGTGCCCACTAGCACAGGCTGCTTCTCCTCATGAAGACGCGTGATCTCATCCGCCACAGCAAAGTATTTCTCCTTCGCTGTGCGGTAGACCACGTCCGCATTCTCGATTCGACGCATCTGGCGATTGGTCGGAGTGACCACTATCTCAAGCTTGTAAATCTTGTCGAATTCGGCTGCCTCAGTCTCCGCCGTGCCCGTCATTCCCGAAAGCTTCTTGTACATGCGGAAATAATTTTGGAAGGTAATTGTCGCCAGCGTCTGATCTTCCTTGCGGATAGCAACGCCTTCCTTCGCCTCCACAGCCTGATGCAGCCCATCGGACCAACGCCGACCGGGCATCAAGCGCCCTGTAAACTCATCGACGATGATGACTTCACCCTCTTTCACAACGTACTCGACATCACGCTTGTACAGGTGGTGAGCCTTGATGGCCACTTCAACGTGATGCTTCAGGTCCCAGTTCTCAGGATCCGCAATATTCCCAATGCCCAACAGCTTCTCGATCTTCTCCCAGCCTTCGTCGGTGACAGTGATGGCGCGAGCTTTCTCATCTACAACAAAGTCGCCGGACCACGTCTTGGTCTCCAACGTCTCGATCAACTCACCCAGTTCCAGCTCCGGAATGATCAGATTGACGCGGGCATATTTGTCGGTCGTCTGGTCGGTCGGGCCAGAGATGATAAGCGGCGTTCTTGCTTCGTCAATCAGGATCGAATCGACTTCGTCGACGATGCAGTAGTAAAGCTTGCGCTGGACCATGTCCTTTAAGTCGAACTTCATGTTGTCGCGCAAATAGTCAAAGCCGAACTCGTTGTTTGTCCCGTAGGTAATATCCGAACCGTACGCCGCACGGCGTTGCTCATCTGAAAGATCATGCACGATTACGCCGACCGTAAGGCCGAGAAAGCCGTAGATCTTGCCCATCCACTCGGCATCGCGCTTGGCGAGGTAGTCATTCACAGTGACGACGTGAACGCCGTGGCCGACCAATGCGTTCAGGTAGCAGGGAAGTGTCGCGACCAGGGTCTTGCCTTCGCCAGTCTTCATCTCCGCGATCTTGCCTGAATGCAGAACAACGCCGCCGATCATCTGAACGTCGAAATGCCGCATCCCGACCGCGCGAATTCCAGCCTCGCGCACCACAGCAAATGCCTCGGGAAGAATATCGTCAAGGGCCGCATTCTCTACAGCGCGGATTGCCTCCGCCGCGCCCTCGTCCTTCGGATCGATTTTGGCTGCCGCTAGAGAATCGGCGATCCGCTGACGAAACTCGTCGGTCTTCGCCCGCAGCTGCTCATCCGACAACGCGTGGATCGCCGTCTCAAACGCGTTGATCTGCTCCACCATCGGGAGCAGCCGCTTAATGGCACGTTCGTTACTGGTTCCAAAGACTTTTGCAAGTAAATTATTGATCAAACTGGACGTCCTTCAGGTTTCTGGGAGCACAAATTGCCCAAACACAAGTTTACGCGATGTTTGCGGTCGGGCGCAGTGACAATGAACTCCGTCGCGCCACGGTGACCCCTTTTATATTCAATTCGCAGGGGCGTTGCGTCTTTGATGCCTTCGCGCTCGTTCAATAAACAGAAAAACAATTGGCTTGGGCCATCTGCACTGAACGTAGACGGAGCCCAATTCACGCATGCTTTGGAGCATTCTATGAGGTCCATCGCAAAAAACATTGGTAGCCGCACTTTTCGCAATTGCTAGGGCTGACGCGCCAATTCTGGCGCAAACCATCACCATCGACTACGATCACACCGTCAATTTCCTTGAGTTACGCACCTACACCTGGACACGGGTCCATGCCACCGACCCCAACGTCGAGGCGCGCATCACTCTCGCCATCAACCGCAGCATGTCAGGCAGATACATGACTGAGGTAGCAAAGAGCGGCGACGTCACCATTGCCGCCTTCGAGGCGACCAAAAACAAAGACGAGATCACATCCTTCTACAGCCAACTGGGGGATATCGCCTGGCAGCGCCCGTGGGGCAGCGGAGGATTCCTTAACGCCCAGGCCGGTCTGGAAGACGTCCCGATGGGAACATTGATCATCGATATGTACGACATCAAGACGCACAAGCTGCTCTGGCGAGGCACAGATACACTTTCCGCCTCCGACGCCGCCAGCAAGAACGCCGACCAGAAGCTTGATAAGGCAGCCATCGACCTGATCGGAAAGTTTCCGCCAAAGTACAAAAAGTAAGTCGCAGCGACCCGCACCGCTTCCGAAGCTACTTCACTGCCGCGGACGTAGAAGCCGGTAAAGGAATCTTTGCCTTCAAATAAGCCACCAACGGCGAGTAAGCTCTTTCAAGCGCAATCACCACCGATTGAGCATTCAACTCCGCACCCTCTGCGCTCGTATGAGTATGATCGATCGGGAACAGCAGCGCCGCCTTCTCTTGCCCCGTAGCCGTCAGCCGATCCCACTCCACCGACCCCATATCGATGTACGCAATGTGCGCGGCCGCCGCAATCTCCTGCTCCATCTGGTCGTATCCCGCCATGCCATGCGCCAACTGCGGAACGCCATTCGCGTCCGGTTTCCAGATGTTCTGCTCCGTCAGCGACAACATCATTGGCGTTGCGCCCTTGGCCTCAATGTCGGCAATATATTTGCGGTTATACCAGCCATAGGTGTGCAGCGTTTCCGTCTTGCCCGCCATCACTCCTACGGTCTGCGGCACCTCCTGCGACTCTTCGCCAAGCCCATGCAGAGAGCCACGCGGCTTCGCTCCGCCCAGGTCGCCCCCATCGTTATGCCCCCACTGCAGCATCACGTAGTCGCCCGGTCTGATCTCGGCCAGCGTCTTGTCCCACGAGCCTTCCACGATGTAAGAACGGCTGCTGCGCCCAGCATGTGCGCGGTTCGCTACATTGATCTTCGTTGCATCGAAGTAGTTGGCCAGATGGTCGCCCCATCCCAGATTTGGCCCATTGCTCGCAGTCGAATCACCTACGATGAATATAGTCGGCAGCTTCGGATTCAACGGAGCACGCTGCGGCAAGTTCATCTGTGGCGGAGTGTCTGGCGCTCCCGGACGGGTTGCGGAACCGTCTGCCGTCTGCGCTAGAGATATGGACGTGCCTGTTAGAACCAAAACCAACATGAAACAGGAGCCGCGAAGGGTTCGAAACATGGCGAAAGCCTACCATCGGTCGCGTCGTCCTGTCATTCGATCGGTTCCCCGACGAAGTCACGCCGATCTGTCACCCCAAATTCATGCAACACGGCACACACTAGGACTAATATCGGAATTTATGCGGCTTAGCTTCGTCATACCGGCCTACAACGAGGAGGCATATCTCCCCGCCTGTCTCGACTCGATCCTCGCGCAGACACAAGCGGTCGGCGTAGAAGCGGAGATCGTCGTCGTCAACAATGCCAGCACGGATCGCACGCGTGAGGTCGCGCTGGGATACCCCGGAGTCCACTTGGTCGACGAGCCAAATAAGGGGCTGACATTTGCCCGTCAGGCTGGATTCGCGGCCAGCCACGGCGAGTTGATAGCCAATGTCGATTCCGACTCGCGTCTCACGCCCGGCTGGGTTGCTCAAGTGCTTGCGGCCTTCGAGAGTCAGCCAAACCTGGTTGCGCTCAGCGGTCCACTCGTCTTCTACGACCTCACTCCAAAGCAGCGTAGCAGTGTCAAAATATTCTATGGAATCGCATTTCTGGTCTACGCGATTAACCGCTACGTTCTGCGCGCTGGATCCATGATTCAAGGCGGTAACTTCGTACTGCGGCGCGAAGCACTCGAAAAGATCGGCGGATTCAACACCGCAATCGCGTTCTACGGCGAAGATACCGACATTGCTCGCCGCCTGAATCCTGTTGGCGATGTGAGGTTCACTTCCAAGCTGAAGATGTTCTCGTCTGCCCGCCGCCTCAAACATGAGGGAACCTTCACCATGGCGGTTCGCTATGCGCTCAATTATTTTTGGACGACGTTCCGAAAGAAGCCGTTTACCCAGGACTACATCGATATCCGCGAACAGCCTCCGGAAAAGCCGGCCACCGCAACCCAGTCGAAGGACTAGTCCCAGCTCGCATCTGCCCGCCACCGCTCCCATATACTGGTGATCTTGAACGGGCTTTCGGTTTTTTATGTGCCGAACCCTCGAGCTTGAAATCTTATTTTTGGCCATCTGGAGAAAAAGTGGAAACTGCGTCGAACATCCCCGCCATAAAATTCGCAAAAAGTAACGGATCCCGTTTCGTTGAGGAACTCAAAACTTTCCTCCGGATTCCCTCCATCTCCACATCGCCCGAGCATGCCGTCGATGTCCGCAGCGCAGCGGAATTCGTCGCTACCGAACTCCGTCGCATCGGCATGCAGAATGTCCGCCTCATCGAGACAACCACCGCCGCGCATCCCGGCGGCCATCCCCTCGTCTACGCCGACCACCTTTGCGCAGCGCCTGCAGCCGGTGGAAAGTCCGCGCCAACCGTTCTCCTCTACGGACACTACGACGTGCAGCCTCCAGACCCACTCGATGAATGGAAGTCCCCACCATTTGAACCCACCGAGCGCGATGGCAACCTCTACGCCCGTGGCGCTGTCGATGACAAGGGCCAGATGTGGATGCACGTCAAAGCCCTCGAGTCGCTGCTTGCGTCGAACGAGGGTAAGCTGCCCGTCAACGTCCGCGTCATCATCGAGGGCGAAGAGGAAGTAGGTGGAGAGGGAATCGCCGCCTTCGTTCGTCAACATCCCGACCAACTGGCTGCAGACGTAGCCCTCGTCTCGGACACCGAAATGTTCGCGCCCGATCTCCCCACCCTTTGCGTTGGTCTACGCGGAATGATCTACACGGAAATAGAAGCTCGCGGCGCGCGCACTGACCTGCACTCCGGGATGTACGGCGGAGCCGCTCCGAATCCATTCATGGCCCTCGTCGAAATCATCGCAAAGCTAAAGGACGACACCGGCAAGATTCTCATCCCTGGTTTTTACGAGAAAGTCGCAACGCCCTCGGCCGAGGAACTCAAGGCCTGGAAATCCCTCCCGTTCAACGAGGAGGAGTACCGTGAGGCCGAGGTTGGCTCAACTCAACTCACCGGCGAGCCCGGCTTCTCTGTCCTCGAACGGACTTGGTCCCGCCCCACACTCGAAGTCCACGGCATGCCCGGAGGCTTCATCGGGGCTGGTGCGAAGACTGTCATACCTGCTCGCGCCATCGCCAAGATTTCCATGCGTCTTGTCCCCGACCAGACCCCCGCCGAAACGTTCGCTCTCTATAAGTCCTTTGTTGAATCAATCTGCCCCGCAGGCATCACCCTCGAAGTCCGCTTGATCCACGCGGGTGATCCCATCGTTGTTTCGACCGATAACCCCTATGTCCACGCCGCCACGTCTGCCATGCACGATGTCTTCGGTAAGGACACCGTATATGTCCGCGGCGGCGGGTCCATTCCCATCGTCGGCGACTTCATCCGCGAACTCAAAATCCCGACTCTCCTGATGGGGTTCGGCCTGCCTGACGACAACCTGCACGCTCCCAACGAAAAGTTTCACCTCGCCAACTTCCACCGCGGAATCGAATCCATCATCCGCTTCCTCAGCAACATCACCGCATCCTAGCCCAAAGAATCGTGTGTAGTTGTACTAAGCGGTATCCCAAAGCTCGGGTGCCCCATCCTTTCAGCGCCCTTGCTGAAAGGGTGGGATGTAAACAGTTAGGGAGACGCCTTTTCCCTCAATTCCATATGTCTTCAGCCGGAGCGCGAAGTGGAGAAACCCTCAAATCCTCTGGCTGTACAAAATCCTGAAAAACCTGGGGAAGTCGCCTTTTGGAGTAGCAGCGGGCTTCAGAGGATGCTGAAAAAGGCGAACTACAAGCTTTTGGGATTAGCGTGGGGTTTTAACCCCACGAATAGAGTCCGTAAAATCAACCGGGCTTTAGCCCCGGGCTCTCTCGCCCGAACCGCAGACCAGACTTTTGCTGCTTCAGCCGACATACCATTCCCCGTAGGCGGCTATATCCTCGCGGGCGGCCGCAGTTCTCGCATGGGCAGTGACAAGGCGCTCCTGCAACTCGCAGGCAAACCCCTCATACAGCACGCGGTCGCGAAACTTCGCAAGACCTGTGCCAACGTCCATATCCTTAGCAGCAATTCCGCGCTTTCACCCTACGCCCCGATCGTCGCCGACGTTCATCCCAACTGCGGCCCCATCGGCGGGATGGAATCTGCTCTGACCTATTCCGCCTTTGATTGGAACCTTTTCCTTGCCGTCGATATGCCGTTCCTTCCGACTGCATGCATCGCGTCATGGATCAGTCAGTGGATCCAATCGACAGACGACGGGCCCCGCATTCGCATGTTCACCGCCGAGGGACGTCCGCAACCCGGCTTCTGCCTACTCCACAAGGACGTCTTGCCGTTCCTGTCGAAAGCCATCACCCAGGGCAATCTCAAGCTCATGCGAGTCTTTGAAGGGGCGGGAAGAGAACTCGCCCAACGCCGTGGATATCCTCCCGAAGCAGGTCTCGCAATCCAGGAAGACGCGAATGGTCTGGAAATAGTCGAGGTCAGCAGTGCCCAACAGGCTGCACAGCATCTTTGGTTCGCAAACCTCAACACTCCTGCCGATTTCATCGAAGCAGAGGCGCACTCGGACGCACTGGATCCTTGACCTTTGCTCTCGTGTGTCCCGCGTTGAGTCCGAAAAACCTACCAAACGCACGCACCCTAAAGCCGTCATTCTGGACTGAGTCGCCCCAGCCCTCATTCTGGCCTCCGCCCCCCTAAAGCGGTCACTCTGGACCCAGTCCCTCAAAAGCCGTCATTCTGGACTCCGTCCCCCATAGCCGTCATTCCGAACTCCGTCACCCGAAAGCCGTCATTCTGAACTACGTCCCCCATAGCCGTCACTCTGGACTCAGTCCCCCAAAGCCGTCATTCTGGACTCAGTTTCATCGAGTCCAGAATCTCCGTAGTCTCTCCCGAGTCGGTCGAATCCTGTCAAGAGGCCAGAATGTGGATATCGCCAACGAATCGCTGAAATAAAAGAAGATAAAAGTTCGAAATACTTGGCGTAACAGTTATGGTCAAGCTCGTATACTAGAATTAGTAGGTATCCCGAAGGCCCGGCGATCACGCCGGGCTTTTTCGTCGCCAGAAGGATATGTCAAGTTGACTTGACTCCGGACTCTTCGTGTTTGTTTTGAATACTTTATGATCTGGAAGGGTAGGGGGGTACCCCCTTCTGTAAGCCGGTGGCTAACTCTGGCCTCACAGCATCCGCCGCCTACCGCTTTCCTGATCAGGTTGCCACGCCGCGCAGTTTTTTATGAGGATGTACTTCTCATCGTGCATCATAAGGACAGACTAAATGCCAGACCCAGTTCCAAACCCAGATGAAAAGCAAGACGATCCGAATCTGAAGGGCGACACCAATCCGCCCTCCGAACCCGGGCCTGCGCAACCCCCTCCCGAGCACGAAGACCTCACCGCCGAAGTCTCTCCCGATGTTCAGGAGACGGTGCAGGAGTTCATGGCCGAGGCGGCCCAGCAGAACGAGGCCGCCAACGAGGCCGTGCCCGACCACCGCAATAAGCCCGGTCCGTACATCGCCTTTGAACACGTCAGCAAAGCGTTTGGCGACGTCGTCGTGCTAAAAGACGTCAGCTTCTCCGTGTTGCCTGGGGAGACCCTTTGCATCCTCGGGCGCTCTGGTGTCGGTAAATCGGTCTCGCTCCAGATCCTTATGGGCTTCCTGAAGGCCGATAAGGGCAAAGTTCTGGTCGCCGGAGAAGATATTTGCGGCTTCAACGAGAAACAGTTGCAGGCCGTCCGCCGAAAGGTCACGATGGTCTTTCAGAATGGAGCCCTGTTCGACTCCATCACGGTCGGCGAGAACGTCGCCTTTCCGCTCCGAGAGAGGAAAGATTTGGCCGAAGACCAGATGCAGCAGATCGTTAGAGGAATGCTCGAAATGGTTGGCGTCGCAGGCATGGAGGATCTTCAACCCTCAGATCTGTCGACTGGGATGAAGCGCTCCGTAGCCATCGCCCGTGCGCTTGCCTCCCAACCTGAGGCTGTCCTCTACGACGAACCAACCACAATGGTGGATCCCTTGATGGGCCACCTGCTGGGTAGTTTGATAGAACGCCTTAAAACGCAACTACATCTCACCAGCATCGTCGTCACGCACGACATGCGCTTTGCCCGTAAGCTCGCCGACCGCGTCGTCTTCCTCCACCAAGGGGAAGTTCGATTCTTCGGCACGATGGAAGAGATAGACCAAACTCAGGACCCAATCCTCAAGGAATTTTTGTCTCTGGACGAGCTCGTTTTGCCGGCATAATATTGCTATCTCCCAGTCTGGAAGTGTTATCTAGCAATAAGAAAACATTGCCATGCATTTTTGTTTTCAGTATTCTGAATGAGGATTAGCACGCTGGCAGAAAACACTCCATTGATTCATTCAGGCCCGTTGTCCGTCGACGGCGAGGCCCTTGCGAGAAATGCTGGAAGTTGCAGCACCGATTAATCCGAGCAGCAGCCCGTATCGAGAGGTTTTTCGTCTGCGTGGGTTTCTTTGAATAGAAATCCACGTTGTTCGTATTCTCGAACGTTACCTAAGCAGCTCAACCTACGCCGGATCATCCGGCATACGTATTTTCGACGCGCTCTGAGCGCTTCGTGGGAGTGAGAGAGCCATTCGCCATGGCGACACCGGATTATCTCGAACAAGTAGTTGTTTCAGGCCGAAAACGACCTGTCCACGCCGGTGCGTCGTCGGATCGCACGGGGCTTTTTTATCGCCCGTCAGTTACCAGCCTCATCTGGGCGACCCTTGATCTGATGACCGTTGCATTGGCCGCAATTCTGGCGCTCCGGTTTCGAGTCAGCGTCCCTGGCGATGTACGTGCGACTTCGTTGCTGCCTTTTTTACTTCATTCCGCCGATCCGATTTTGCTGGTCTATGTCGGATGGTACGGCTTGCTGCTGATCATTCTCGCTCGGTCCTACGGCTTGTACGGCTCCATCCTGAGTCGTAACGGCCTTAACGAGCAGCGCCTGGTGGTACAAGCTACGCTCACCGCCGGGCTGCTGCTTTGCGGGACGCTCTATCTTCAGCGCCACGCGGAGGAGGTCTCCCGCGAAGTTGTAATCCTGCTCGTGGTCTTCACCACAATCCTACTCTGCATTCGGCGCGCAATCTGGCGCAAGATCGTCTATGGACGGTACCGCGAAGGCCTTGAGACGCGCAACGTCCTCATCGTCGGTGCGGGCCGAGTCGCCCACGCCCTGCGCAATCACCTCGAATCCCTTCGTCATCTCGGTTTCCGTTTCAAGGGCTTCGTTGCTCTCAGCGAGCACGAAGCTGAGTCAGGCGACGCAGACATTATCGGAGATGTTCGCAACTGCCTCTCGCTAGCCCGCGCGCTATTCGTCGACGAAATATTCTTCTCCGTCCCGGCGGAGAAGAAACTGGTCATCTCACTGGTTGAAGAGGCTCGCGCACTCGGAATCGACGTGCGCGTTGTGCCCGACCTCTACGACGGCCTCGCATGGAACGCCCCGGTTGAATACATTGGTCAGTTTCCCACCATTCCGCTCCATCGGCGAGACTTACCCATTGGCGCCTACCTGCTGAAGCGCGCTCTGGATACCACAGGCGCTGCTCTGGCGATGCTGCTCGGCGCACCTCTAATGCTGATATTGATCGCCGCAGTCAAGTTTGATTCGCCGGGCCCCGTCTTCTATCGTGCGCAGCGTGTCGGCCGCAAAGGACGCACCTTTACATGCTTCAAGTTCCGCACCATGTGCGCCGATGCAGACAAATTGAAGGCAAAACTGGAGGATCAGAACGAGCGCGACGGCATCCTTTTCAAGATCGCGAATGATCCCCGCATTACCCGTGTCGGCCGCTTCCTGCGGAAGTATTCGTTCGACGAACTTCCCCAGTTCTACAACGTTCTGCGCGGAGATATGAGTCTTGTCGGCCCACGTCCTCCGATCGCCTCCGAGGTGGAGCAATACGATATAGCGCATCTCCGCCGTCTCGACGTTCTACCGGGAATGACTGGGCTTTGGCAGGTCGAGGCACGCCAGGACCCTTCGTTCGACAGCTATATCTCACTCGACACGGCCTACGTGGAGAATTGGAGCCTCTGGCTGGACATGAAAATCCTCGCCCGTACCGTCGGCGTAGTCTTCTCCGGCACTGGCTCGTAACGGTAGTTGCTCGTTCTACATTCTCTGTGAGAGCGTGTCGTCGCAGGTTTACTTTTACGAACAACGGACCGCGTGGAACGGTAAACGCATCACCGCTCCGGTAAACTTGTAGTTGTGAAGATCGCCCTCGCCCAGATTAATCCGACCGTCGGTGACTTCGCCGGCAACACCTGCCTCATCCTCGACTTCACCCGCCGTGCAGCGAAGCAGCAGGCTGACCTCGTCGTCTTCCCCGAACTCTCAATCTGTGGATATCCGCCCGCGGACCTTCTCGAGAAGTCATCGTTCCTGAGTCGCGCCCGCCAAGCTCTCGACGAGATCGCCGCCTCGACTACTTCCGGCCCTGCGATTCTCTGCGGCGTTGCGCTGGCGTCCGACGGCGACTCGTCTGAGGGCAAACGTACCCGCAACGTTGCGGCTTTGCTCTCCGGCGGCAAGATCAGCTTCATCCAGCAGAAGATGCTGCTCCCCTTCTACGACGTCTTCGACGAACAGCGATATTTCGACCCGGGAGAACAACAGTCGCTGGCGATCCTCGACGGCAAGCCTCTTGCCATCACTATCTGTGAGGACGCATGGAACGACAAGGGGTTTTGGCCGCGCCGGCTCTATCCCATCGATCCCGTCGACGAACTCATGCGTCAGTGGGCGACTCTCCCTGACCCTATCGCCGTGCATCCGCGCATCATTCTCAACATCTCCGCCTCACCATTCTGTTGCGGAAAGCTGGACCTCCGCCGCAATATGCTGGCCGCCATCGCTCGCCGCCACCTCGCCTTCGTTGTCATGGTCAATCAGGTCGGCGGTAATGATAGCCTCGTGTTCGACGGCTCATCCATAGTTGTCGCCCCTAGTGGACGAGTCCTCGCCCAAGCCGCGTCTTTCACAGAAGATCTGATCTTCGTCGACACCGATAACTACGACAGTTCTGCTCAGACACCACTTGCTCAGCCCGACCCCGACGACATCGCTGTCACCTGGCAAGCCCTTGTCCTGGGAACCCGCGACTACGTTCGCAAGTGTGGGTTTTCTAAGGTACTGGTCGGCCTTTCCGGTGGCATCGACTCCGCCCTCGTCGCCGCTATCGCGGTCGAAGCACTTGGTCCGGAAAACGTCCTCGGCATCGGCATGCCCAGCGAGTTCTCGTCCACCGGCTCAATCGATGACGCACGCTCATTGGCAATTAACCTTGGCATTCAATTCGAACTGGTCGCAATCCATGATGTCTTCACTCAGTACCAGCACGCCCTCGCACCCATTTTTGCGGGGACACCTTTCGGCCTTGCTGAGGAAAACCTGCAGTCGCGCATCCGTGGTGCGCTACTGATGGCTCTCTCGAACAAGTTTGGCGCGCTCGTTCTGACAACTGGCAATAAGAGTGAGATGTCCACTGGTTACTGCACGCTCTACGGGGACATGGTTGGCGCCCTCGCCGTCATCGGGGACGTTTTCAAGACGCGGATTTATGCGCTGAGCCGCTACGCCAACCGCGACCGCGAAATCATCCCGCAGAACACCATCGCCAAGCCACCCTCCGCTGAACTCCGCCCCGGCCAGCGCGACATCGATTCGCTTCCGCCCTATGAGATACTCGACCCCATCCTCGAAGCCTACGTCGAGCGATACTGCTCTGCCGAACAGATTCACTCTGAGCGCACCGCTGCCGGCGACACGATCGATCTAACTCTCATCCGCCGCGTCCTCTCCCTCGTTGAGCGGAGCGAATATAAACGCCAGCAGGCAGCGCCTATCCTTAAGGTCACCCGGAAATCCTTTGGCAATGGCCGACGATTCCCCATCGCCGTCAAAGTCGATGTTTAGTTGATATCTAAGGGCACATAGCGATCCCTTTGATATTTGGCGACCAATCCGTCTGTTGATAGGATTGCTATGGGTCGCTGGTAGTTCTCGCCGAGCCACAACAATCAACCCGCATTTTCGCATTCGCGCACAGAAGGAACACATTGAAGACTCGATCCTTTGTCCTAACGGCAGCCGTAATCTTCAGGCTCGCTGCATCCTTTGCAATCGCCCAGCGACCGGCCGGCTTGCCTGCGAATCCCGCGGTCCAGAATCCATCTATTCAGACGAGTCTTGCTTCGGCACCCAACGCTTCAGCGGCTCCAGCCGATCCGCTTCCCCCAGCAAATGCAAAGTTCTTCACCGCCGCCACGCCTACTGTTGAGACAGTGAACTCATTCCTCAAGCAAGTATGGGGCTTTGATCCAAAACGTATCTACCGCGTCATGGCGATCCAGCCGACGCCGGCGCCGGGCGTCGCAAAAGTCACGGTCTTTGTCACGGCTCAGGGAGCCGACGCCAAAGTTCAGGCAGCGACCTTCTACGTCACGCCCGACGGCAAGCACGCCATCAGCGAGGGCTCAGGGATGGTTTCTTTCGGTGCTGCTCCCTTCGCCGCAACCCGTGATTTGTTAAAGGCGCATGCAGATGGCGCAACTCGGGGTGCTGCCAGCAAGGACTTCGAGCTTGTAGAGTTTGCTGATCTGCAGTGTCCCCACTGCAAAGAAGCGCAGTCCGTCATGAATCAGATCGTCAAGGACTTTCCCAACGCGCACGTAGTATTCCAGCTGTTCCCGCTGGTCGAAATTCATCCCTCCGCCTTCAAAGCGGCGGCGTACGGTGTGTGCGTGCAGAAGCAGTCGAATGAGGCATTCTTCAAGTTTGTAGACGGCGTATTCGACACCCAGGAGGCTTTGACCCCCGCCACTGAAGACACGCTCCTCAAGGCCGCCGCCATGCGAGCGGGTCTCGACGGCGCCGCGATCGCAGCATGTGCTGTCACCCAGTCCACCAAGGACGCTGTTAACGCTGATATCAAACTTGCCCAGGATGCCGGAATTGAACAAACCCCATTGCTGTCCGCCAATGGCCGGCTGCTGCCGCTCACTTCAATGTCATATGACGCTCTCAAGCAACTCATCCAGTTCCAGGCGACTCTCGATGGAGTGAACTCCGGAGCGACCGCTGAAACTCTCGCGCCCAAGCCGCAGCAACCGACGCTCTCCACCCTCCCCAAATAACCTCTCCGATCGGTACGATTGCTCCGCACTGCCAGTGGTCCAAGGCCTGATTTTGGAACGGGCCTTCGGTCCATCTGTAAGTACATAAACCCCATTTTGCCTACATCATAAGAGTTATCGACAGCTCGCCGCGCCCCCGCTAATCTTCCTGCAGCATGCGCGCTCTCAAGTCCATCGTCCGCTGGTTCTTCGGTCTCCAGGCCGTGGTCTTGATCCTGTTTTCTGCTGTCGGAATCTTCGGCAGCCTAGGCATGCATCTCCGCATCCATCCTGCACCTGCCTCCTCTTCGTACCTACCGGCCTTCTCCGCAACGACGGGCTACGGCATCCTTGCCGCGTCCGCCGCGCTGGGAGCGGTATTTTCCATGGCGTGGTGGACGATTCGCAAACCGTCAGCAGCACGGAACCTGTGGGCCATCGCTGCCAGCGTGATCTATCTTGCAGAGGGCATCGTCTACTTCCTGTACCTTCGTCGGGTTGGGCACTCTCCCACCTCCGGATTAGATATGCTCGCTATTGGAGCCGGTGGCCTCTTCATCTTCTTTCGCCGCGAGAACGTTTCCGAACCCGTGATGGCGGCCCGTAGTCGGACCCCCATAGCGAGTGACCGAACCAGTGTCTGGACGCGCCACATGGTCATGGGCCTCTCCGTCGTCGCGCAGATCGCGGTTGTCGCTGTCTGGGAACGGTGGGCTTACATACATGAGCTTTTCCGCACACGTGGGCTTATGTGGATCGGCCTCGTCGCGCTCGCCAGCATACTCACTACCGTTATCCATGAATTTGGCCACGCCATCATCGCCTGGTGCTTCGAGATGGGCCTTGTCAGTTTCAAAGCGGGCCCGTTCCAGTGGGCTAAAGCAGAAGGGAAGTGGAAGTTCAAGTTCCATACGGCGGGGCTTCTCACCGCTGGCGGAGCGGTCAGCGCAGTCCCGACCAACTCGGATCAGCCTCGCTGGCAAGAGATATTAATGATCTTCGCTGGTCCCCTGGCCAACCTGATGATCGGCGGCCCCGCTATTTGGGCTGTATTACACGATAGATGGACTTCCTACCAACACTCGTGGGAATTTGTCGCCTTCACCGGTTCCTTCTGTTTCATCGCAGCCGTGCTGAACCTGTTTCCTTTCATGTCGGAGGGAGGCTGTTACTCCGACGGAGCCCGCATCCTCCAGATTGTCACTCACAGCCCACTTGACGACTATCACCGCACCATGGCCAGCATAGCGGCGACCGTCATCACTGGGCGCCGGTATCGGGACCTTGATGTCGCAGCAATCGAACGCGCTGCCCGCCTCTTCCCGGATGAGTTTCGGGAGGTACACCTCCATCTATGCGCCTGTCATTTCTACGAGGATAGCGGTCGGCTTCCCGAAGCATCTGCCGCTCTGGCCGCCGCTGAAGCAATTTACAACAACTTCTCAGTTGAACTTCCTGGTTCGCTGCATACGATCTTCGTCTTCGGCCACGCCTACCTCAACCGGGACGCCGAAGCGGCACGCCTCTGGTGGGATCGCATGGAAGCAAAAAAATGTGGGCGCAGCAACGTCGACTATTGGCTCGCCAAGACTGCACTGCACTGGATTGAAGGCAACCTGAAAGATGCTGAAGAAGCATTGCAGAAGGCCGACTTTGAGACGCGAAATCTACCGCAATTTGGCACCTACGAGTTTGACCGGTCCCGCTGCGCAATGCTGCGCAAGGTTCTCGACAATTCTTTGCAGGCCGTGGGACCGGGGTTGATTGCCAAGCCGATTGTCACTTGCATTCCCGCTGCCGCTGCGCGGGAGAGTGTCGTTCAACCCACTCCGACGGCAATTCGTTCAACGGCCGCAGCCATACCGGCGTCAGGCAGTCTGCCTGCGGAGGCTAGTCTGACCCAGGAATCCACGGTGCCAGCGGCGGCTCAGTTATTCGATCCGCTCGCGCGGATTTTTCCGACTTATCCATCTTCAACTCCGGTAGCTATCCCTGACGTGGTTGCAGCGGAACGCTTCCCAGCGATCGACGCACGGGCAATGCCATCCGCCCAGATCGCTCTCCCCAATGCTATGGCCGCAATCGTTGATCCAGCAGAAAGCGCCTCAGCACTCATCTCAGCGAAGAAGGTCGCTCCAATTTCGGAGACTACCTCGATCCCTACCGAAACGACTCGGGGGCCCGCCTCGTTTGCGCGGATCCCAGCTACTTCGATTGTTGCCTTTGAGACTCCCTTTACCCGCATCTCCCTCTTGCCCGTCGCGGGCCAAGGATCAGCGGGTCCCGCGTCTACCGGCGTTCCCCCATCACCCAAAGCTCCAGCCGTGCCTGCGGCGTTTGCCAGGCGCCCCGTCAATCCGGTTCCAGCACCCCCCACAGATCTTTACGCGGCACCGGCAGTCGATCCCACTGCTGCGCCGCCCGTTATAAAGACATCCGCGACATCAGCTTTAGTGCCCGGCACCGCTGCTGTTATGGCTTCGGTTGCTTCTCCCGCCGCTGAGATGGGACCAATCGCGTTGCCCTCACCGGTCGTCGCGCCAAGCGTCGCGCGGTTTGATCCCATCGAGTTCATTCGAGCGTCAGCGTTGGAGAATCTCCCTACCTGACCGCACCGCGATCCCCAACAAACATTAAAACATCGCAAGTACCTCAGCACCCACGCGCCGCGCGGAACATGCGTCTCTTAGCTGGGCTCGACGTTAGTGCTACCAAATTGCTGATTACGATATGCCGTCGTCGCGGCAGCCAAATTTTATTTCCACATGAAGTAGAACCCGGGAGCCTGGTCGAGGAGCTTGCTGGGATTAGGGAAGAGCGAGTTGGAGTCGTCGGAGAGGGTGGCAAACAGGCCTTTCTTGTCGGACGATGGTCGGACGATGGTCGGTTCTCCAGAGATCTTGACGGACTTTGCCGTATCCATCAAAGCCACGCGAAAGCCGCCGAGCTTATCGATGAGGCCAAGCGGGATCGCCTGTTCGCCGGTCCAGACTTGGCCGGTGGCGAGGGGCCGAATCTTATCGTCGGAGGTGTGGCGACCGGTGGCGACGTCGTGGACGAATTGGCCGTACATGTTATCGACTAAGGATTGGAAGTAGGCCTGCTCCTCGGGTGTCATGTCACGGGTTGGGTCGCCTGCATCTTTGAGGGTGCCGGTGTGGATGACGACGCTTTTGAGCTTGGCCCACCTCATGAGATCGCCGTAGTTGGTCCACTCCATGATGACGCCGACTGAACCGACGACAGAGGCCTCGTTCGCGTAGATCTTGTCGCATCCGCTGGCGATGTAGTAGGCGCCCGATGCGCCGACCGACTCAACCGAGGCGATGATGGGTTTGTTCTTGTCCTTGCGAACGCGGATTACTTCGTTGTATATCTCCTGCGAAGCTGCGGCGCCTCCGCCTGGGGAGTTGATATGAAGGATGATGGCTTTGACGGAGGAATCGTCGCCAAACTTACGGATCTGGGTGTTGACCTTGTCGGCGTCGAGGATGACTCCGTCGATGTCGATGACGGCAATTTTAGAACCGCCAAAGCCGTTGAGCGCCGTGGCGGAATCGCCATTGATGCTGCGGACAGTGGACCAGACCATGGCTGTTATCAGTAGGGCGATGAGTGCGAAGGAGCTACCGGTGACGGCGACCCAGAACCAGGGAGATCGACGTGGGCGTGGAGGCAGACCATAAGCAGCATACGGCGAGGCTTGCGCATACGGGCTGGCTTGTGCGTATGGGTTCCCGTAAGGCTGGGCCTGCGCATAGGGTCCGCGATACGCATAAGGCGGGGTGGCTGGTGCAGGAGGCGGTGGTGGAGGAGGCGGCGTGGTAGGGAAATCTTCCGGCATGATGAGGAGTTTAGACCATTTGAGAGGAAGTTGCGATGCACGGCGATTGTCTCGACCGCCCGTTCTCATGGTATCGGTTTCTACGTATAAGTGAGGTTCCGTGCGGTCAGATTGCGATGAATGCGTCAAACCGCGTTGTTCGAACGTCCAACCTGTGCAGTATGATGGATTGCGCGCTCGCTAGGCGACGAGTTCAGGGGTGATGCCGGTCACGGGGTCTAAAGGCGCGTGCAGATAGGCCAAGCAGACGAATGGTGCTGCTACCACGCCTCGTACTGCGAGTTGAGGAACAAATGGCAAGTCCGCAATTGAGTATCGTTATTCCGGCGTACAACGAAGCTGCACGAATCGAGCGGACGCTTGAACGCGTGCTGTCGTGCGTGGAAAAGCAGGGGTGGGATGCTGAGGTGCTGGTGGTCGACGATGGATCGACCGACACGACTCCAAAAATTGTGCAGCAGTGGATGGAGCAGTATCCACGGCTTCATCTGATCAAGAATGATGGAAATCGCGGCAAGGGATACTCGGTTCGCAACGGCCTGCTGCAGGCGGCGGGCGAGGTGGTGATGTTCACCGATGCGGATCTCTCGGCCCCGATGGAAGAGGCGGATCTGCTGCTGGCCGCGATCGCGGATGGCGCGGATGTCGCGATCGGGTCGCGATGGATGGACAAGACGCGGCAGACAATTCATCAGCCGCTGTACCGGAGATTTTTCGGGCGATGTTTCAACTGGGTGACCAGGACGGTGATGGGCCTGCCGTTCAAAGATACTCAGTGCGGATTCAAAGCATTTAAGAGGCCTGCGGCGCAAGTGATTTTTCGGCTGCAGAGGATTGAGCGCTGGGGATTCGACCCCGAGATACTTTTCATTGCACGAAAGCTCGGGTACGTGATTCGCGAGGTGCCGGTGACCTGGGGCCACGATGAACGGAGCCGGATGAGTTATCTGAAAGACGGCATGAAGATGCTGGAAGAGATGGCTGTGATTCGCGGCAACTCGCTTGCGGGGCGATACGACGAAGCCATTGCTGCGCTAAAGGACACCAGCACCATGGTGACTCCGCCCGTGCCACAGGGAAAGGTGAGTCCCAGCCCCCAGGCCCAAGGGTAGCCCTCAGTTTCGATCCTATGCAAACAGATTGGCTAAACACGCGGGGCCTTAGTGTGTGGACTTGCGCGCTAGTCCGAGAATAACGAGCATCGAGGGATGGATTTGCTGCGGTCTTTTTTTATTGCTTTGTCGGGGAATAAGGTTGTGCGTGAGTGGGCGGAGCGGTCGCGAATGGGGCGTCGGCTGGCTTCTCGATTCGTTGCGGGGATGACGGTGGCGGAGGCGGTCGCCGCGTGCGAGAGGGTCAACTCGCAGGGGATTGGGGTGTCGCTGGACTCGCTCGGCGAGAGTGTGACGCTGGAGGCGGAGGCGCGCGCGGCCGCAGAGGTGTATCACCGGTTGCTGAACGCGATTGCCACAAAAGAGCTAAACGCAAACGTAAGTCTAAAGCTCACGCAGATGGGGATGGGCATTGAGGCTAACTTTGCCGAGGAGATTGTCGGTGAGGTGGTGAGCCATGCGGCTCAGGTGGGCTCGTTTGTACGTATCGATATGGAAGGATCGGAGTATACCGAGGCCACGATTGCGATGACGGAGCGGCTGAGTGCTCGTTTCCCTGGGAGCGTTGGAACTGTGTTACAAGCGTACCTGTTCCGAACGGAGGCCGATTCGAAAAGGCTTCTTGGCCAGAGAATTCGCATCCGGCTATGCAAGGGGGCGTACAAGGAAAAGCCCGAGGTTGCGTTCCCTCGGAAGGCTGATGTGGATTCAAATTACGCGAAGCTGATGAAGCTGATGGCGGTCTCGGGTGTGTTTTGCGGGATTGCTACCCACGATGAGGCCATCGTTGACGAAATGCTGCGATTTGCGCGAGAGCACGGAGTAGCAAAGAGCGCGTTTGAGTTTCAAATGTTGTATGGAGTCAGACGCGACCTGCAACGTCGGCTCGCGGCAGAGGGATTTGGTGTACGGGTCTACATACCATTCGGGACGGCGTGGTATCCGTACTTTATGCGACGATTGGCGGAGCGGCCCGCGAATGTCGTGTTCCTCACAAGAAATTTCTTTCGCAAGTAGGCGGAGAAGGATTCGAGACACGCACAAGTTATGCGAGTCGATGCTACTGCGTGTCGCCGGCAGAGTGATTTGGGGGATAGACGGTGAGGATGGTGCGTATTGTTTGGCGTTCTTCTGCCGAAAAGTCGCCGGCGAACCTGGGCGAGTCGATGACCTGCTGGCGCTGGTCTGGAGGCATCTCGCGGAGATCTGCGATGGCATGAATCATCATGCTTCGGCGCGGGATGGCGGATCCATGTAATTGTTGAACGGCGTGATCCCATTGTTGTTGCTGTTGCGGGCTGAGGCGTTCCAGATTCTCGACTCCGTTCAGCATCCGGCTGCGCTGCTGCGGATTCATGTTGTAGAGACGGCCGAGCATGTTGAGCCGATTTTGTTGCACTTGCCGGGGAAGTTCGCGAAATCCGGGTTCATTCTGAAGTGCTCGCTGTTGCTCTCCTAGGGAGAGACTACCGTGGCTTTGCATCCACCTCTCAAGATGCTCCTCGCGTTGCGGAGATTTTGCGATGTTATTGGGTGCAAGCCGTACTGCGGGCCGCGGTTGGACGGCCCTGATTTCGGCTCGCGCTTCAGGCCTTTGTATTGCGTGATTTTGTTTTATTACAGGCGGAGGCTGGGCGGCTCCTGGTTCACGAAAACGAGCAGTCGCCGACCCAGCCGCAAGCAGAACAAATGCGGCACCGAGACACAGCCGGGATGGAAAAAATGATTTCATAGGGGTAAAACGTACTTCAATTCAATCGTGACGACCAAACGATAAAGATATGAAATTGACCACCGGCAACACCGGAGCGCTTCTGTTCGCTTCAATACGGACAGGGAACCGTTGCCGACTGAAATTCTACCGCGAAGACCGAAGTTGCGGAACTGGTTTTACCTCCAGATTGAAACGAAATCACAAAGCAGATTACCAGAGTATCAAGCATGCCTAGCTCTCGGGTGGTGCGCTTGTGCTGCTGGACGGCGCGTCGCCATCGAGAAGCTGATCCATCTGCTGCAGCGCTTGCTCATTTTTAACGAGAATTTGAAGGTCATTGACGGTTGCGGATGCGGGCACTGTCTGAGCTCGCTGCCAAGTTGTGACACCGACTGTCCCGCCGCCAGCGATCAGTAAAAGAGCCATGGCTCCAGCAAGCGCTGGCCGCAGCTGACGTCCGGTATTCAGGAGCAGGCGAGTCTTGATCCTCTCAAACCACCCCGGTGCGGGACAGGCCTGCTCTTCACGAAGACGGACCGCTAACTTCTGATCGAAATAGGGAGAGACCTCAGGCGCCTCCCAGGTGTCGAGCAACGACATAGTGGACTCGAATGCAGCAAACTCGCGAGCACAGGCAAAGCAGGCGGCGATATGGGCGCGTGCCGCGGCGTTTTCCGGCGCAGAGGGATCAAACAACAGATTTTGGAGATCATCTCGGCAGGTTTTGCAATTCATCGTTTTATTGAACATCGTCAGCCTTCCTTTCCTTCGTCGATGCGTCGTGTAGGGCCTTGCGCACCGTGCGACTTAGACAAACTGCCTTAGCTTCTCGCGCAGGGTTTGATATGCGCGAAAAAGCAAAGATTTAGTAGCAGACTCACTAAGCTTGAGAACGTCACCGATCTGCCTGTAATCCATGCCTTCATACTTGTGCATCAATACCGCCGTCCGCTGTCGCTCCGGAAGTGCAAGGACGTGTTCTCGGATCGCGTTGAGCCGTTCCCGCCGGAGTAGTGCTGCCTCGGCTCCAGGAGTGTTGTCGGCTACATCCGGCGTGGTACCGGTTTCGGAATCGGCCTCGTCGAGATAAATGGTAGAAGCGGTGCGTTCGTGCTTAGTGTCGCGGGCATAGTTGACGCCAAGGTTAGTCGCAATGCGATAGAGCCAGGTGCTGAATCTGGCCTCGGCGCGGTAGGTCTCGCGAGACCGATAGACGCGAAGGAAGACTTCCTGGGCGAGTTCCTCGGCTATGGCCTGATTGTGGACCATGCGGTACATAAAACTGATGATCGGCCTCCGATATTTCTGAATGAGAAAATCGAAGCCGGATATATCGCCGGCGCTAAGCTCCAGCATGATGGCAGAATCTTCCATCGCACCGAAACGCCCTGATCCCTGCGGAGCGGACGTCGGCAAAACTCGTTCAAAAATGCCGGGATTGACGGCCACCGTAGCCATATCTTCCATAACCCCATCTTCTTCGTGAGGTTGCGCGGTTTCGACGAAATCTGCGGGAATTTCGCCAACTGCGCATTCGTCGTTCGGCATCTCCTTTAAATCGCCGTCAGGCGTCTTTGGAGGGCTGGGCGGCTGGGTGGCTGGCCGGTTCGGGTTCGGGGAAAACGGGGACATCTGGCTTCGCTATTGTACTTCCCGGGAAGAAGGGACGGGCGGGCAGAAGTTGATGGAGAACACAGTATGTTCTCCGCAAGTCAGCATCCCGGATGGATTTACCAAGCCGGTTTCCGCCGGATGAAGGGACCGGGAGGCTGGGCATACCTCCGGGCTAGTGCAGTGGTCGGTCTCCGTGTATGCTCAACTAGTACGGTATTTGTCGGATGCTGGATGGGCTCCAGCTCGGTGCCGGGCGCATAACTCAGCGGTAGAGTGCCACCTTCACACGGTGGAAGTCGTAGGTTCGAATCCTGCTGTGCCCACCAACTCCAAATCAATCATACTAAGCAACTTAGAAGCTAGTGGACGCTCAGAAAATCGATCCATTTAAGGGCACTGAAAGGGCACAATAAGAATCCTAGCCCCTTGAATTCATCGAGCGCAACTGGAAAACCCCTCCAAAATCGGAGGGGTTTGCGGTTGGTGCTTCCTTTGGGTTTAACTGGCTTTCATTACCAAGAAAAGCTCGCTGGTGTGTTCCTGGGCTGCCCGCTTCGCGTCGATATCAGCTTGCTGATACAGATCGCGCGTGGTCGCGGAATTTGCGTGCCTTAGGAGCTCTTGTACTACCTTGATGTTTTCGCCCTTGGTTGACAGCAGCGTAGCTAGTGATCTGCGAAACGTATGCCAACCCACGGCTTTGTCGATCTTGGAAGCAGGCACGGTCATTTCACGAGAACTATGAAGGCTACGGCGTGGGCGATGCACGAGCTCGTCTTATCGTCCGGGACGTGCGAACCACCGTTCTCCCCCAGCGCCAGCTTTGAACACCGGCTGGAAGGGAGATTAGTGTAACACATATCTCAGATATAACAACTGAAACTGAGCATCAACCACCTCCCCTGAATGCCTCCTGTGCCCATCGTCACACCATGCGGGACTTTTGCTTTCCTATCATTTCGACCTGACGAGCTAACTATGGTTATTGGCATCTTGACCGCAGGGGTATCGATCGGAGCCGCTATCGGATGGTACGGGCATAGGGCACAGGTGCGCATTGCCGCCTGGGGACGTAACGTCGAAGAACGTGAGCTCCTGATCTGTAGTGGGGATTGCCACCTGTGCGCCGACCCGCACCTCAGACGATCTTCGTGCCGTCCCGGGAGAGGCGCGGAGATGCAAGAGTCCGGT
>JANYLK010000195.1 GCA_025357875.1 Granulicella sp. | reverse complement strand
GCCGCACTCGCGCCGGTGTTCATCGGAGGCACCACCGTGACTCGCGCAACATTGCACAACGCGGATGAGATCACCCGCCTCGGAGTTCACATCGGCGACTTCGTTCAAGTAGAGCGCGGCGGCGACGTCATCCCCAAAATAATCTTTGTCGTCGAAGATGCAAAACACCCCCGCGGCAAAGAGGAAATCATCTTCCCAACCCATTGCCCACGCTGCAAGACGCTCCTTGTCCGCGAGCAAGGAGAGGTGGATTCCCGCTGCGTCAACGCGAGCTGCCCCTCCCGCCTTGAAGAAGAGCTGCGCCACTTCGCCTCGCGTTCCGTGATGAATATTGAAGGTCTTGGTGAGTCAATGGTCGCCCAACTCCTCGGCCACACACTTGCTGCGCAAACCTCCAAAGTGTCCGGCCTGGCGTCGGAATCCGATACGCCGGGCATAGCTTCTGAGACTTCAATTGCGGCAGAGGATGCCGAAGAGGGAGTCACCGAAGCCCCAACATCTAAAGCCCTCATCCACTCGATCGCGGACATCTACACCCTAACCAAGAATCAGCTGCTCACGCTCGAACGCATCGGCGAGAAGACTGCCGACAACCTGCTCACGCAGATCGAAAACTCCAAAGCTGCACCGCTTAATCGCGTCCTGCTCGGCCTTGGTATCCGGCACGTCGGGGAGCGCACCGCGCAGGCACTGGCCGCGCACTTCGGCAACATCGAGGACATCATCGCGGCCGATATTTCCACGCTCACCGCGATCAACGATATCGGGCCTAAGGTCGCCGTCACCATCCACGACTTCTTCGCGAACGATCGCAATCTCGCTCTCGTTCAGCGCCTCAAAGACCTCGGCCTCACCATGCCCGCTGCAAAGCGTGAACGCACCGCGACCCTCGAAGGTCTCACTTTCGTCCTAACGGGAACACTGCCCACACTTACCCGCGAGGCTGCGAAGGAGCAGATCGAGTCCGCAGGCGGACGCGTCTCCGTCTCGGTCAGCAAGAAGACGAGCTACGTCGTCGCCGGCGAAGAAGCAGGCTCAAAGCTCGACAAGGCGCAATCGCTCCGCGTCCCCATCCTCGATGAAGCGGGTCTGCGGACGCTGTTGGACGGATGAGCTAGGCCTTGCTTCGCCGGTCTATCAGCGGATAAATTTCTTCTTCAAGTCGAGCAATGGTTGTTCCAGCCAACGCCTTGAGGCGTCTGCCATTAGTACAGATGGGATCAACATCAATAGAAACCGTCCGGCGACCATATAAAAATTTCCGGTCACCTGTAAAAAGCCGTAGTGGGCCATGATATGGCCGACAACCGAAAAGACTATGAGATGGTACAGATAAAGTCCGTAGCTGATATGGCTAACGTATCGCAGTGGCCAAGCCCAACGGCTTGCGGGAAGTCTCAATTGCATTGCAAGCGCAAGCAGGAGAGACCCGGCAAAGATGAAATTGAAAGGAACAACCTGAAAAGCATCGCCGATGTTGCTGCCCCGGTGTAGGATTCCATAGCGAGACCCGACTAGCAAGACCGCGACGCCTGCAAGCGACAGACCAACACCAAGCAGAACCGAGTTTGCTTTGCTGGCAAAGCGCGATCTCCCGAAGACGGCCAACAGCGCACCGATGGCGAGATAGTCGGCCACAAGATGAGTATTTTCGTGAGGGTCCCCAAGGTGGAGTCTTCCCGAAAAGAACCGCAATGCGGGTCCCAGCAAACATAGGATTACGGCGACGGCAACAATTACCCCGGACTTGAAGCGATGCACGACGGTCGGCCACAACAGATAAAAATGCTCCTCTACTGCGAGGGACCAAAGCGGGCCGTAAATAGCCGTCACGCCGAGGTTCGCAGCATAGTTGCTCAGAAAGAATACAGAGAGTAGCAGTCCGGAAAGACTTGTCTGTCGGATGAGCACGACAAGTACCAGGGTCGCAGCAAGCGCTGGAAGAATTCTTAAAGCTCGGTTCGTATAGAAAGTCTTGTAGTAACGTGGGCGGGATTTTGTGTCGAGCAGTATTCCCGTAATCAAGAAGCCAG
>JANYLK010000122.1 GCA_025357875.1 Granulicella sp. | reverse complement strand
TGTTTGCGGCGGCAGGTGTGTGGTCCTTCATGCGCGAATATGATGATGCTGCAGCGGTGCTGTGGGGGCTGGCCGCAGCGATGAAATTATTCCCAATCATCCTACTCATACTGCTGCTCCCGCGACGGCGCTGGCGTGCATTGGGTATTGGTATAGTTACGTTCGTTGGGACGACGGTGCTTTCCCTGTGGTGGCTGGGACCGACCATCGGAGTGGCCTGGAGGGGATCGCTGCAGAACGTCTTTGGGTACCAGGGATTTCGCATGGGGGAGTGGAGTCTGCGCGAGCTGGTGGCGAATCATTCGTTGATTGGCCTGGCGAAGATTGCTGCCATGATCGTGCGCTTTCCCATGGCGAAGCTGACGTTGCCGTATTACGCGTGCGGTGCGCTGGTGATGGGGATGGTGTTTTTTGGAAGGTTGTGGAAGATGCCGGTGGCGAACCAGTTGCTGGCGGTAAGTACGTTTATGGTGATGTTTCCGCCGATCTCCTATTATCATTCGCTGGTCAACATGTACGCTCCGCTGGTGGTGCTGGGATGGGTTGCGATCCGCGCACAGCAGGCTGGGACGTGCGTGCGCGGGCTGCAAGGTGCGATCCTGCTATTTGTGCCTCTTTTTGTGCCATTTACTTTGCTGACGTTTCCGACGGCGATTTTGTTTTGCGGGCTAGTGCAGTCGGTTGTGCTGCTGGCGCTGTTTTTCTGTGCGCTGGAGTATCCATTTGAGGTGTCGGAATTGGTCGACGTTGGTGCGGATGGCGGGGCGGAAAATAATGAAGTCGGGAGAGGCGTGGCGTTCTCTAACTGAATGCGGAGGGAACGATGGGGCGAGCGTATGCGGAGACGATGTTCTCTGAGGCGGCGAAGAGGTTGCAGGAGCGCCATGGGTCGAGGGCACAGTATCAGCGGCTTGCCGATTTAGGTGAGAGCGGAGACGCGCTGGGGCCGATGGAGCGGGAGTTCATCGCGCAGCGGGACACAATGTATATTGCGTCGGTGACGGTAGATGGGTGGCCGTATGTGCAGCATCGGGGCGGGCCGAAGGGGTTCCTACGCGTGCTCGATGACAGGACGCTGGCGTTCGCCGATTTCGCGGGAAATAAGCAATACATTACAGCAGGGAATCTGGAGACGAATGACCGCGTCGCGCTGTTCCTGATCGACTATCCGGGGCAGGGGCGGCTGAAGATTATTGGCCACGCAAGGGTGGTCGAAGGTGATGCCGCGCTGGAGACGAAGGTGCGGGTGGCGGGGTATAAGGCCAAGGTAGAGCGGGTCATTGTGATTGCGGTGACGGCGTTCGATTGGAACTGCTCGCAGCACATTACACAGAGATGGACGGAGGTGGAGATTGAGGCGGTGATGGGTGACGGGGCTACGAGGCGGGAACAAATGTGAGACCGGGAAGCGGGAAGTCTTTGCGGTTGTCAGTCATCAGCGAAGCGCCGTGCTCGAGGGCAGTGGCTCCGACCATCATGTCAGGCAACGAGAGAGTCTTGCCTTTTTGGCTGTATGCGAATTTGAGCATGCCTGCGTGACGTGCAATTGTGCCCGTCGTTGGATAAGACTCAATGCTGCGCAGTAAGCGATCGGTTTCAGTGGCTTCGTGCGGGCGCATTCCTGCGTGGACTTCCCCCACGTTGATTGCTGAGGTTGCAAGTGTGTGCCCCTGTTCAACAAAGTCGGCCAGGTGATCGCGGCAGTTGCCACGGTTGCGAAGCACGTCGATGAGGACCGCAGTATCCAGCAGGATGATCATGCAGGACGCTTGCCGTTTCGCTTCGCCGTGGGGGAGGCTTTGGACTGCATGTCGCTCTCTTTGTGAATTTTTCTTACCTATGCGGCGCTGCCGGACGCGAGTTCAGGGTGATCGTGCTCCTGCCAGGCGGGGCGGTCGCTGCGAAGAAATGAGAGTAAATTACGGCGGCGGAGTTCAGCGCGAGCTGTCTCGACGAGGAAGGCGCTACGGCCGCGAGGTCCAACGGCAGAGTCGATTTCGGCGATCAGGTCATCGGGTAGAACGATGTGTGCTCGTTGTGATCCCATTTTGAAGTCCCACTCGTATTGTGCCATAACTAATACACACTACCGTAGCGGTCGTTTCCGGTGAAAGGCGATGCCAGAAGCGGGAAGGCGTTTAGACTGGAATGACTCAACAATTCAGAGGGATGATGCACGCGATTGCGGAAAAGAAGAAAGCGTTGACGTTTCAGGAGTTGCTGTTTCAGCTGCAGAAGTTCTGGGCGGACCGCGGGTGCGTGCTGCAGCAGCCATATGACGTCGAGGTGGGCGCAGGGACAATGTCGCCTGACACGTTTCTGCGCGTGCTGGGGCCAAAGCCGGTGCGGATTGCGTATGCGCAGCCTTCGCGCAGGCCTGCCGATGGACGCTATGGCGAGAACCCGAATCGGTTGTTTCGCCACACGCAGTTGCAGGTAATTCTGAAGCCGCCACCGGAGCGGATTCAGGAGATGTATCTGGAAAGCCTGGAGGCGATTGGGATTGACCTGCGCGAGCATGACATCAAGTTCGAAGAGGACAACTGGGAGTGGCCGGTGGGCGGCGCGTGGGGCGTTGGCTGGCAGGTGATGCTGGATGGGTTGGAGATTACGCAGTTCACTTATTTCCAGCAATGCGGCGGGATGGATCTCGACCCCATCTGCGGCGAGATTACGTATGGACTGGAGCGGATTGCGGGATTTCTGCAGGATGTGGATTCGATCTACGACATTGTTTGGGCGGTGGAGCCGGACACCGGTCGCAAGGTGACGTATGGCGAGATTCGGCTGCCGGAAGAGGAGCAGTACTCGTCGTATGGGTTCGACTACGCCGAGGTGGATAAATTGTGGGAGCACCTGCGACTGTATGAAGCGGAGTGCTTGACGCTGCTAGGACGCGCGAAGGAGATGTTCGGCGGGAAGAGCGACGCGGATGAGGTGGGCGTACGGCGGTTTCCGGTGCTTGGGGCGTATGAGTTGGCGTTGAAGTGCTCGCATGTCTTTAACCTGCTGGATGCTCGCGGTGCTATTTCAGTGACCGAACGTGTGGGAGTGATGGCGCGAATTCGCACGCTGGTGATTGGTGTCGCGAAGGCTTATGTCGCACAAGGCGAAAAGCTGGCGGGTTACACCAAGGTGGTCGCATGATATCGATCTGGATATTCGGTTGGGTCGGCGCGGCGCTGCTCGAGGTTATTGGCGACGGCATCTGTGAGTGGGTGCTAGGGGCCTTTTGCGGGTTGATGACGCGAACTCTTCCAATCTATGGCGCTTCGTGGAGATGGCGGGCTCGACAGGTAATTGCTGATAGACGCATCGCGAGAGGATCCTACCTTAGAAATGGCTGAATTTCTGTTTGAGATTGGATTGGAAGAGATGCCCGCGCGGATGATCGCGGGCGCGCAAGCAGAGTTGCAGAAGCGCGTTGTGGCGATGCTTCGTCGCGAGAACTTGCTAAGCATGGAAGATGAGGAGCGAGCCGTTTCATTCTCCACGCCACGACGACTAGCTGTGTTCGTGCCTGGCGTCTTCGGCAAACAAAGTGACAGTTACGCCAAGGTACTGGGTCCAGCAGTAAAGATTGCATACAAGGATGGCGTGCCGGGTCCGGCGGCGGATGCGTTTGCACGGAAGAATGGCGTGGCCGTCTCAGAGTTGAAAGTGGAAAGCACCCCGAAGGGTGATTACCTTGTTGCGGAAACGGCGCATAAGGGACGCGGAGCGGTGGATGTTATCGCGGAGGAGATGCCGAAGGAACTGGCGGGGATTTACTGGGCGAAGAATATGGTCTGGCGCGCAGGGCGGCCGGAGAGGTTTGTGCGGCCCGTGCGGTGGTTGTTGGCAATGCTGGGCGAGCTAGTTGTGCCCGTGAATTTTGGCGGGTTTACGGCGGGAAAGACGACGCGAGGGCATCGCGTTCTCGCGGGCGATGCGGTGGTCCCGCTCGGCTTCCCGGACGAGTACGAACAGACGTTGCTGAATGCGAATGTAATTGCGGATGTCGAGGTTCGACGACAAAGAATTCGTAAAGCGCTAGACCGGGTTTGCAGGACGATTCCCGATACTCGCTGGCGTGAGGATCATGCGCTCGTGGATAAACTCACGCACCTGACCGAGTGGCCGACCGTGATTGCAGGAGGGTTTGAGCGCGAATATTTGACCCTGCCGGAAGAGATCCTGGTCACCGTGATGCGCGATCACCAGAGTTACTTCTCGGTGGAGTGTACTAACGGTGAACTCGCTCCGCACTTTCTTGCGGTGCTGAATACAGAGACGAATGCTGCCGGCGAGGCGGTAATCCGCCATGGAAATGAGCGGGTGCTGCGGGCACGGTTCAACGACGCTCGATTCTTCTGGGAGTTTGATCAGAGAGTGCCGCTGGTTGAGCGCGTCAATTTGTTGGAGAACGTTACGTTCCAAAAGGAACTTGGAAGTTACGCAACGAAGACGGATCGAGTGCTGGCAGTTGCGGAGCGGATTGCCACGATGCTGGCGTCGCGCGGGTGTGTGCTGGACGGTGCGGCGCTGGTACAGGCGGCGAAGATGGCGAAGACAGATCTGACGACCGAATTAGTGAAGGAGTTTACTGAGTTGCAGGGTCAGGTTGGTGGGATGTACGCCCGAGCGCAGGGATTTTCGGCTGCGGTCAGCGATGCAATTTATGACCAGTACCTGCCGAAGTCAATGGAAGATTCGGTGCCGCGGACAACGGAGGGCGCAGTGCTGGCGCTGGGAGATAAAGTCGACACGATTGTAGGGATGTTCGGGTTGGGACTGGAGCCGACCGGGTCGAAGGATCCGTTTGCACTGCGGCGTGCGGCGAATGGGATAGTGAAGATTTTGGCGGAGGGTGAAACCGCGTTGCCGCTGACGCTGGGAGATGTTGTCGATGCAGCTTCTGCGAGTGAAGCCGTGCGGCTTAAAGTTGAAGTCTTCTTTGCAGAACGGCTGGAGTTTTATCTCCGCGAGGTGAAGGGGCAGGCGTATGACGTGGTGAAGGCGGTGCTCGCGGCGGGGGCGAACGACGTTCGAGATGCGGTGGCGCGGGCCGAGGCGGTGAGTGCCGTGCGTGGCAGCCAGGACTTTGCGGCGGTTAGTGCGGCGTTCAAGCGGATGAAAAATATTCTTGCGCAGGCGGCGGAGAAGGGGTTTGCGACCGGGGCCGGGGTTGATGATGGACTGCTCAGCGATCTTGCGGAGAAGGCGTTGGCGGAACGGTCGGCCGACGTGGCTGGGCAGGTAAAATCGTTGAGCGAGCGCAAGGACTATCGCGAGGCGTTGGACGCGGTTGCTACGCTCCGTGCGCCGGTCGATGCGTTCTTCGACGCGGTGATGGTGATGGCGCCGGGTCCGGAGGTGCGGGCAAATCGGCTTGCGCTGCTTGATCGTGTGCTGAAGGATTTTTCAGGAATTGCTGATTTTTCCGAGATCGTGACTGCAGGTTAGTGAGTCAGCCGAAGCGGGGGCGAGCAGGATATGTTGCTCAAGAACGCTTTGTTCGAGGACGGACTTATCGGGGTCGGACTCCTTGTAGCGGACCTGGATTCGTTTGTTTTTCAACTGGCTTGCGAATTCATTGGCGTCGGCTTCTTTCTTAAATTCGTGGATGTATTTGCCGTACTGATACTCCTGAAGGAAGAAGCTGTACTCAATGGTCACCATGAAGCGAGGCGTTTTCGCGACCCGCGTTGCCTGGCTGCTGATGATGCGGCCTTCCACCGAAGGCCAGCCTTGGGCAGTGCTTTCGTCGCGGCGTTTATGCCATCTGCGGACGTAGATGGCGCCCCAGCCAGTCACGAAGGAGAGCGGCCACTTAAGCGTTCCGGTCCACAAGTGTAGAATGACTGATCAACACCTCCACATGTCTGGATTGATCATGATAGGAACGGTACCACGCGGCTGGGTGTGGGTGCGGTATTCCGCGAGGCGGTTAGTTGGGCGTGTTGCTCGACTACACATTGTTCGAGGACAGATTTATCCGGGTTGGACTGCTTGTAGCGAATCTGGACGCGTTTGTCTTTGAGTTGGCGCGCAAAGTCGTCGGCGTCGGTTTCTTTGGCGAATTCGTGAATGTATTTGCCGGTGCGGTACTCCTCCACGTAGTAACTGTATTGCAGCGTGACGAGGAAGCAGGATGTCTTTGGGACCGGCGCTACCTCCCCATTGAGGATGACTCCTTCAACCGAGGGCCAATCCTGGGCGATCGTCTCGCGGCGGCGCTTCTTCCATCTACGCCAGTAGACCGCGGCCCAGGCGAAAGAGAAGTATATGCCGTAGCGAATTCCCAATACCCAGAGATGGGAATAATGAGTGCTCATGGCTGGTACGGTATCACGCGCCGGCCAAGGTTACGCTCACCAACTTGTGTGAGCAGCTAGTTGACGCGCTGCAGGCGGGCGATAAGTTTTTCGGCGAGCGGTTCGCCGGACTCTGTCCATAACAGGCGGCTGGAGATGCCGCAGTGCTTCTCAACCAGCAAAGTGAAAGCGAGAAGTTTTTCGACGTTCTGCTGGATGTGGATTTGGGCTTCTTCGTCGAGAGGCTCGTCTTCGAGGCCTTCGGTTGGCTGGTTGGGGACCCAAGGTGCGTCGAGGCCGAAGTCCACCAGTAGGTGGCCGTTTTGCTCGTATCCGGCGACGTCGAAGCGGGGCCCAAACCCGAGGATACGGACGGTGTGGGTCCGCAACTTCCAAGGCGTATCCGGGTCGGCGAAAGTGGGTTCGTCGAAGTCCGAATTGTGGTCGTTCGGAAGCGGATCTTCTTGGAGGTTGGGACGCAGGTTCAAGCGGCTGAAACCGGCGTTCGGATCCTCAAGCGCCCACAGCTGCCAGCGCATTTCGAATTCATAGGCCATATCGTCATGGAGTTGTTCTGTGGCTTCGGTGACTGCGTTTTCAATGGCAGATTTGGACGCTGTTGGGTCGATTTCGGCTGGATTGGCGGGCGTGGGGGCCGCGGTGTCGACGTAGATCCGTTGGTATGTTGGCGGCTCGGTGAAGTTGATTGGGTAAGCCGAGGCGGCGGAGACACGCTTGCCACCGACCAGAGCGAACTGACGGAGGACGCTGATCAGTGCAGCCGGGAGCGCCTCCAGTCGAAAGTTGGGGTACCAGAGACTGAGGTAGAGGCGATCTGCCATCTAAACATTCTAGTCTTGTCGGGACGATCTCCATCTCAGAATCGAGATTACGGGCGGCCGGGTGAGAGGATGGATAGGGCGGGCGGATGAGCAATCGGGTAGAGAGGCTGCGGATTTGGTTGGTGGGGAGCGCGGTCTTCCTGGTGCTGGTGATCGCCGCATTCATGGGTTCTGCGCGCTACCTGCGGCGACACTATCTCGCTGGCTTGCCGGGTAGGCTTGGCATCAATATTGTGCGCGAGACGAATGGATACACTTACAGCCAGTCTGTGCAGGGGCGAACTATCTATCGCATCCATGCGGCTAAGGCGGTGGAGCACAAGGATGGCAAAATCGCTTTGCACGACGTGTCGATTGTCTTGTACGGGAAAAAGGGGGACCGTAGCGATCGCATCTACGGCGACGAGTTCGAATACGACCAGAAGGCCGGTGTCGTGCGTGCAGCCGGTTTAGTTCATATCGATATGGAGACGGCAAAAGCTGCCAACGGACCTACTGACAACGTGGATTCTTCCGGCCCGAAGGTGATGCACGTGACAACCAGCGGTCTGGTGTATGTGCAGAAGCTGGGAGTGGCCGCGACCAGCGAGAACATCGAGTTCGAGGCAGGTGGAATTACGGGGCATGCGAGGGGTGCAGACTATTCAAGTGACTCTGGCCTGTTGACCCTGCGTTCCGCCGTGAACCTGAGTGGGGTATCGGGCGGACGACCACTTGCGATTACGGCTGCGACGGCCGAGTTCGATGACCGCAACCAAGTGGCTTATCTAACCCAGGTCACCTACGAGGCGGACGGGCGGAAGGCCGCGGCCAACCAAGCTAGGCTGCATCGGCGACCTGACGGAACACTGTCCCGAGTGGAGGCGCAAGGCAATGTGGCGGCCGAGTTGAAAGAGGCGACGGTGGCCTCCGACCGCGCGGACATTGTGCTTGGTGCGACCAGCCAGCCACAGACAGCTTTGCTGACGGGCGGGGTGAAGTACACGTCCGATCGTCCTCTGCGCCAGGTGAAGGCACAGGCGGATCAGGCGACGATCGCGTTCGACGGTCAGGCCAAGCCGCAGCCGCAGCATGCGGTTTTCACCGGGGCCGTCCGCATGACCGAACGGACGCGTGCGACCGAAGCCGCGAAGGAGCCGTGGAGCACGCGCGAGTTGACTGCTGTTAGGTTTGAGGCAGCGATGACGCCGGGAGCAGCGGGCAGGTCGGAGCTTCGGGATGCGACGGCGACGGGAAATCCGCGTCTGACCTTGGTGAACGGCGGAAGCTTAGCAAGCAGTGGCGGAGCGGGTATCACAGAGTTGTCGGCCGACGATCTGACGGCTCATTTGATTGCCTCCTCCAATGCAAAGCAGCCACCGCAGTTGGATACGATTGAGGGCCGCGGCCACACCCTGCTGCATCAAGTGACTGCGGATGGGATTGATCAGACGAGCGCTGGAGATTCGCTGAATGCAAAGTTTCGACCGAGAGCCGCGTCCAACTTAGCAACGAGGAGCTCAGCCGCTGTTCCGGCAAATTCGCAATTTGCAGACACGCTGCTGAGCGAGGTTCAACAGGGGCATGTGACGATGGTGCGGAGAGTGCCGGCGCGGAGTCAGGCTAAGGCTGGCGGTGGTTTAGAAGCAGCGGGGCGGGCGGCGGCAGGGGACGATGCCGAACGCGCAGTCGCTCAGCGTGCGGCGTATGACGGCAATCTGGATCGCATGACTCTAACCGGCGCCGTGAAACTCGCAGATGCGGGCAGTGCGTTGTGGGCGGACCAGGTAGTGCTCGACCGCAAGACCGGAGACGTACACGCGTTGGGTGCGGTGAAGGTGAATTATTTGGAAGGTGCTGCTTCGCCGGTTGCGGGTGCGGCGCGAACAAGTTTCGGTCAGGCTCGCGTGGCTGGGACAGTGGACGGTTCGCAGCGGGGAGCACAGGCGGAACCGACTCACATTCTTGCCGACCGGGCGGAGTTGGAGCATGCGACCGAGATTGCTACTTTTTACGGCAAGCCGGCTAGGCTTTGGCAGGGTGGCAACCAGGTGCAGGCTCCCGTGATTGAGTTTTCGAAGGCGCTAAAACGGTTGGCGGCACGAGGCGAGGCGGTGACGGGCTCGACAACAGCGCAGGTACACACGGTGTTGGCGGCAGCAGTGAGAGACGCTTCTGGAGCCACCGGCGCAGTCGCAAAACCAGGAGTTGGAGTTGGGGGTTGCGATGCAAAGGCAGCGACCAGGTCAGAAGTCGGTCCGATGGGAACAGATTCGCAGATGCCCAGCGCGGTGCGCGTTGCCAGCGGCGGGCTAATCTACTCCGACCTGCTGCGGCAGGTGGATTTTACGGGCGGCTTTCGAGCGGACACCGCGGACGGAACGATTCGTGCCGCCTTGGGGACCGTTTATCTGCGAAAGACTGCGGGAACTGCCGGTGCGGATGCAACGGTCGCAAACGAGGCAAATGGCAGCGACGGGTCGGCGGCCTTTTCGCTCGCAGGAAGTGTGGATCGTATGGTCGCTACAGGACATGTGGAGTTGCAGAAGCCTGGGATGAAGGCAACGGGAGATCGCTTGGTTTATACGGCACGCGACCGCGCGGCTTTGCTGACTGGAACAAAAGATGCTCTGCCGAAAGCGGTCGATGCGCAGGGAACGACCACCGGAGCAGCGCTACGGTTCCAAAGCTCCTGCGATGGCAGCGGCGGTGGTACTGTTGAGGTTTTGGGGAGTGCAGGACAGCGGGTCAGCACGGATGCCCAGATCAGCGACGACAGGAAAAAGGAAAAGGGGAAGCGTTGAATTCCATTTTTTCGAGACTAGGTTCCAAAGCGGGGGGTATATCGAAAGATGGCGCAGACTTGGCATCGAGCAAAAAGGATGAGATGGCGGTGACGGCAACCACGCGCACGCTGTTGACGGACGAGATAGGGAAGGCCTACGGTGGCCGCCAGGTTGTACGTGGCGTCAGCATGCAAATTTCGCAGGGCGAGGTGGTTGGCCTGCTCGGTCCGAATGGAGCTGGCAAGACTACGTGCTTCTACATGATCGTGGGGTTGGTACGGCCGGACGCGGGACGGATTGTCGTTGACGGGGATGAGATTACACGGTTGCCGATGTACCTGCGTGCTCGGCAATACGGGATCAGCTATCTGCCGCAGGAGCCGTCTATCTTCCGCAAACTGACGGTCGAGGAAAATATTCTTGCGGTGCTGGAGGCGCAGCAGTTGAGTTGGGAGAGCCGGCGCACGCGCACCGAGAAATTGATTGAGCAGTTGAATCTGGGCCACGTACGCAAGACGCTGGGGTACGCTCTTAGCGGTGGCGAGCGACGAAGAGTCGAGATTGCGCGATGCCTGGCCATCGAACCGGCGTTCATTTTGCTGGATGAGCCATTCTCGGGGATTGATCCGATTGCCGTGTTGGAGTTGCAAGAGATTATTTTCGACCTTAAGGTGAATGGAATTGGCGTGTTGATTACGGACCACAACGTGCGCGAAACTTTATCCGTTACTGACCGCGCATACATCATCAGCGATGGAAGGATATTGTTCGCTGGGACGCCTGGAGATCTGGGACGGAATCCCGAGGTCAGGCGCATTTATCTTGGCGAAAAATTTTCCATGGACTAGCTCGAAACCTGTTGCAGTGCAGGTAAGGTTCGCGCGCGGGAATTGCTCCAAGGTGGTGTGGCAGTTCGATTGGTTTCCGCTACTGGCCCAATGTGCAGCCTTATGTTTCTTAAGCGCGGTATTGAGCGGTCGAGAGTTGTAGCCCGGCGCACAGACCAATTACTTCGAAGGTGTTATTGCTTATATTTGGAGGTCAGGTATAAACGGGGCTGTAAGCTCAACGCCTGGCCGAGACGCTGAACCGTACACTCCCCGCGGACCATGCGTGGCGATGTAGACTGTGGCCAAGTTATCCACAAGGAGTGAAGGCATCAAGTCTGCGGGCCAGAGACTTCCTGCCTGGATAACGCGGGCTGAAGAAGAAGGATTGAGGTTAAAGGATTGCTGCAGCCGAAGTTAAATATGAGAGTCTCGCAGCGCCAGGTGTTGACGCCTGGGCTGGTGCAGATGGTCAGCGTGCTGGCCCTGAACAAGCTTGAGTTGCGCGAGATGATCAACACCGAGATGGTAGAGAATCCGGTGCTTGAAGAGATTGAGGAATCATCCGTCACAATCGAGGAGATGGCGGGACGCGAGGCCGACCGGGAACGCTCGGCTGAGGCGGTTGTTACCGAGAACGAGCGGGTGGAAAAAGACCCATTCGACGAGGTTGATTTTGGAAGCTACTTCCAGGATTATCTCGATCCGGGATTTCGCACCGCGTCGAATTACGAAGAGATTGAGCGCCCCTCGTTCGAGAATTTTCTGTCACAGCCGAGCACGCTGACCGATCACCTGGCGTGGCAACTGGGTTCGATGAGTCTGTCCTCCCAGGTTCGCATGGCCGCAGATCTTGTGGTTGGCAATCTGAACGAAGATGGCTATCTGACGGCCACGGACGATGAACTTGCCGAGGGCCTTCTGCAATCCCGAGGTCCGGTGCGGCCCGATCCAATTCCGTTTGAGCGGGGAATGAAGCTTCGCCCCGTCTGGGATATGCCGGCCACGGGACCGGATTTTGCTGCAGCGGAGGCAGCTTTGGACTCGGACGCTGAAGCGCCATTTGACGAACGCGCTGAGATAATGGCGACCGTGCTCGCAGCGCGTAAGATCGTGAATCATCTTGATCCGCTAGGCGTCGGTGCGCGCGACCTGCGCGTGTGCCTCCTCATCCAGATCAGCGCCCAACGCCGCGAGGCCGAGATCGTGTTGAAGCGCACCCTGGGCAATGTTGCGAATCGCTCCGTCCATGCCGACGGGGATCTTGCGGATGATGTAGATCAGAATGTAAACGGCGAGTACGGTCGTACGATCGATTTAATTGAACACGCAAGTCTGAATGGTGCTTCGTCACGCAATGGCCGCGCAGAATACGGTGCGGCGAGCAACGGCCACGGACGCAATGGGTTGGCCGGCGGCGGTTGTGGCGATGACATATTTGAGATTGCTGCGCACATTGTGTCCAATAACCTGGTGCTGCTGCAGAAGAAAGACATGCGCGAACTGACGCGTAGCTGTGGTCGAAGCGCGGAAGTCGTGCAGGCAGCAGTGGACCTGATTCGCACGCTCGATCCGCGACCGGGGCAGCGCTACAACGTTAGTGAGACACGGCTGATTGAGCCGGACGTGGCGTTCGTGAAACGCGACGGAGAATACGTCGTGCTGATGAATGAAGAGGACATGCCTTCGCTTCGGCTAAGCCATGCGTATCGCAAAATGCTGCGCGATAAGCAAGCGGAGAAGGATGTGCGCGAGTACGTGAAGGAGCGCTACAAATCCGCAATTCAACTGCTGCGCAACATCGAGCAAAGGAAGAATACGATCGTGCGCACCTGCGAGGTGATTGTCCGCCGGCAGCAGGAGTTTCTGGAGCACGGCGAGCAGGGATTGAAGCCGATGATGATCAAGGAAGTCGCCGAAGAGATCGGTGTGCATCCGTCTACCGTCAGCCGCGCCGTGTCCAACAAGTATGTGCACACGTCGCAGGGTGTGTATGAACTGCGTTTCTTTTTCAGCGAAGGTGTGAACGGTCCTGAGGGTGGCGACCTGCCGCTTGTTCTGCTGAAACGAAAGGTCAAAAAGCTGATTGAAGATGAAGATTCTCGCAAGCCGTTCACCGACGACCAGCTCGCCGCGGAGTTGCAGCGTCAGGGGATACGTGTGACGCGGAGGACCGTTGCCAAGTACCGCGAAGACATGCAGATTCCCAGTACGCACCAGCGTCGTGTACGCTAATATGCACCTGAGTTGAAAAAATCAGGCGGATGGCAGACGTGAGGTGAATGGATGATCATTGAGTACACGGGCAGACAGACAGTCGTCACGCAAAAATACAAGGACCAGGCCGGCGCTGGGCTGAGGGCGATTGAAAAGATCGTCAGCGGCGCAACGAGCGCGAAGGTGATCCTTACCGTCGACAAGTACCGCATGATTGCCGACGTGACCGTGAAGGTGGGGAGCCAGAGCATGGTTGCTACCTGCGAGTCGTCCGAGATGATGACTGCGCTACGCGATGCGCTGGCGACGATTGAGCAACAGGCAGTCCGTCAAAGACAAAAGGAAACGAAAGGTGTGCGGCGCCCGCGGCCAATCGAAAAAGAAATGAGCCTGGACGCGCTCGATCCGAATCAAGCCAGCGTGTAAGCCGAAGCGCTACCAGGGGTAGTGCTAGGATTTGACCTATGGCCCCCAAGAGTAAGGCGAAGACGAAAGAGCTTGCTCCTGAGCTGGCCATGCGCGCCGAACATGGTGAGCTGGTGATCCTGACTGGCATGTCAGGATCGGGCAAGCTGTCTGCGCTGAAGGCATTCGAAGACCTCGGGTACTACTCGGTTGATAATCTACCGCTGGAACTGATTCCGCGATTTGCCGACCTGGTTCGCCAGTCGGTCGAGATCGAACGCGCGGCCCTGGTAGTGGACGTACGCGAGGGCATCAGGCTGGACCGCTTTCCTTCGATCCTGAAGAAGGTGAGAAAGGTCCTGCCGACGCGCGTGGTGTTCCTCGAGGCCAGCGAAGATGCGCTGGTGCGGCGCTTCTCGGAAACCAGGCGGCCGCACCCGATGGGCAGAAGCCAGACCGTGGTTCAGGGGATTCGTGGCGAACGAAAGCGTCTTGACCCGATCCGCAACGTTGCTGACATGGTGCTGGATACGACAAAGTTCAATGTCCATGAACTGCGTGCCCACATCAATTCGCAGTTTGAGCGCGGCGCAGAATCTAAGAACCTCACAATCTCCTTAACCAGCTTCGGCTTTAAGAACGGTGTGCCTTCCGAAGCCGACCTGGTGTTCGACGTGCGCTTTCTGCCGAATCCACATTTCGTGCCGGAGTTCCGCAAGCTTACCGGCCGTCATCCCAAAGTTGCGAAGTACATTCGACAGTTTCCCCAAACTCAGGAGTTTCTCGATAAAGCGACGGACCTGCTGAAATTCCTCCTGCCGCATTACATCGAAGAGGGTAAAAGCTATCTGACCGTAGCGTTTGGATGCACGGGCGGGCAGCATAGGTCGGTGTTCATCGCGGAAGAGATTAAGAAGCGGCTGGATGCAGACGGTTACCGTGTGAAGACTGCGCATCGGGATATGCCACGTTGACCAGCATCGATGGTGAATCGGCCTGTAGAAAAAACAATAGAATAGCTGTGATGAGCAAGGCCCAGACGAGTCCGAACTGGAGATTGGAACGATGAAACGTTTCTGGCGCTTGCTGCTATACGTTCGGCCATACGCTCTATACATTTTGGCATCGGTTGTGACGATGGCTATTTTCGCGGCGATGGCGGCTCTGCGCGTTCTCCTGATCAAGCCGATTATCGACAACGTACTCACCTCGACGAAGTCGCCGGACCAGGTGCTGGTGTTCACAATCCCGCACACGAAGCACGTAATCAACTTGCAGTTCCTGATCCCGCATCATTTTCATAATGCCTGGACCGTCGTTGCGGTGGCACTGGTGGGCTCGGCGATCATTAAGTCCGTCTGCGACTACCTTGGGACGCTGCTGTCGAACAAGGCGGGGTTCGGCATGATCAATGACCTGCGCAACGATTTCTACGATTCGATGATGCGCCGCTCGACTGCATTCTTTCAGCGTCATTCGTCGGGCACGCTGATCTCGACGCTGATCAATGACGTGGAACGCGTGCAGACAGCGATGGCGACGATCCTGAGCGACTTCCTGCAGCAGTCCTTCACGCTCATCGTGATGATCGCGGTGGTCATCGTTACTGGCGGAACGATGGCCCTGATTCTGCTCGCGTTTGTGCCAATCATTGTGCTGTCTTCGCGTAAAGTGGGGCGTAGTGTGCGCACGACCACGCGCCGCGGGCAGGACAAACTGGCCGAGATTCAGAACATTGTGCAAGAGACGATCACCGGCAACGGCATTGTGAAGGCGTTCGGCATGGAGCCCTGGGAGATCAACCGCTTTCGCCGCGCATCCGACCGCCTGCTGAGCGCGAACATGAAGTCGGTGGCGGTACAGGCGATCTCGTCGCCGCTGATGGATGCGCTGGGCGCGGTGCTGCTGGCGCTGCTGCTCTGGTACGGTCGTAATTTTTTCATCCTGCACGGTGTCTCCGAAGGCACGTTTATTGCGTTCCTCGGGGCGGTAATCATGCTGTACGATCCGGTGCGGAGGATGCCGGGATATTACAACAACTTTCAGCAGGCAGTGGGCGCCAGCGAGTACATCTTCCGCTTTATGGATGCTGTGGATGACGTGGTCGAGAAGAAGAAGGCCTTGGTGTTGAGGAGTTTCAAGGACTCCATCCGATTCGAGAATGTTGGGTTCGCCTACGAGAGTGAGGGCGAGGTGAAGCCGGTGCTGCATGGCATCGACCTCGACGTGAAGCGCGGTGAGGTGATCGCCGTTGTCGGACCGAGCGGGGCAGGGAAGTCGTCGCTGCTGAATCTGATTCCACGTTTCTTCGATGTGAGCAGCGGCCGAATTGCGATCGATGGACACGACCTGCGCGACTTTACGCTGGCCTCATTACGCACACAGATCGGCAAGGTAACTCAGGAGACAATTCTGTTCAATGACACGGTGCGTAACAACATCGCGTATGGCCAGCCCGATATGCCGCTCAGCCGAGTGCAGGAGGCGGCGCAGATGGCATTGGCACACGACTTCATCCTGCGTATGCCAGAAGGCTACGACACCATTATTGGCGAGAAGGGCGTGCGGCTGTCCGGGGGCGAGCGGCAGCGGCTGGCGATTGCGCGCGCGATTCTAAAGAACGCGCCTATCCTTATTCTGGATGAGGCTACGTCGGCGCTCGACACGGAGAGCGAGGCATTTGTGCAGGCGGCATTGGCAAATTTGATGCAGGGTCGGACGGTTTTTGTGATTGCGCATAGGATGTCCACTGTGCGCCGAGCGACGCGCATTGTCGTGCTCGAAGAAGGACGCATTACCGAGATAGGCAATCATGAGCACCTGATGCAGCAGTCTGGAACTTATCGGCGGCTGTACGATCTTCAGTTCGAATCGGATCGATTTGAGCGTCATCCCGCGACCGAGGCAGTCGAAGCAGAAGTTCTGGAAGGAATACAGTGAGCGAGTCACAAAACATGATCGACGTCTCCGACCACACAGAAACGCGAGTCAACCTCAAGCCAACCTATTCAATGACGGGGTATGCGACGGCGCAGTCGGCGACCGACGATGGTCTGGCGTTTACGCTTACGATGAAGAGCGTGAATCATCGCTTCCTGGATCTCAACCTGCGGCTGCCAGGCGATTGCGATGCCCTGGAGGTCGCGCTGCGCCGGTTGATCAAGGAGCGCGTGAAACGTGGCCATATGGACGTGACGTTATATGTGGACCGCCGCATGCGTGAGACGACGCAGGCGATCCAATTGAACCGCGAATTGCTGGCCGCGCACATGCAGGTCTTCCACGAAGCTGCCAAGCTGCACCATTTCAACGTCGAGCCGGACCTGAATGAGCTGTTGCGAATGCCGGGCGTGCTGTCAACCGACGCTGCTGTGACCGTGCCGGATCCAGCGAGAGGCCCTGCGCTGGAGGCTGCGGTGATAGCGCTGGCACCGTCGATGATTGAGCAGTTGAACCAGGTTCGCGGAGTTGAGGGCGCCGCGTTGGCTGCGGAGTTGCGAGCTTCGATGCTACGGCTGCGGACGCTGGCTGAAGAGTGCGCGACGCTGCGTACGGGCGCACGGGAGGCTCACTTCGAGCGGCTTCGAACAAGGATTGGAGAGTTGCTGCGTGCGGATGCCGCTGCGGCGGAAACTGCTGGCCAGTCGGCTGGGCCAGCGTTCGACTACCGCATGTTAGCCGAAGCGGCGCTACTCGTGGAGCGCTCGGATATTGAAGAGGAATTAGTGCGGCTGCGCGCACACATCGTTAGCTTTCTTTCCATGCTCGACGGCGGCGGCGAGCTTGGCAAGCGGCTGGACTTTCTGCTGCAGGAGCTGAACCGCGAAGCAAATACTTTGATGTCGAAGACAACGGGTGGCGATCCGGGGATTGGATTGCGGCTGACCACGCTAGGGCTGGAGATGAAGACGGAGATCGAACGCGCGCGAGAACAGGTGCAGAATCTGGAGTAGACGACTCTAGGCAAATCGCCAGCGCGTACGACTCATCGTGAGTGCAGGAAGTCGAGAGGGATGAGGAATAAGTACAGGGCCACACAACAGCTGAATAGCAAAGTGAAGACCCAACCAACGAGCTTGCACCACGCAATTGCATATCTCTTTCCAAGCGGGGGCTCCGATCCAAGTGTGAAACAGCAAGATGCTCCTTCTGGGTTGTGTGCCATAAGCCATCCGATTCGCACAAAGGCAGCGGCAGAGGCGAGCATGATCGTGTGGGCAATGGCGGCCTGCATCTCTCCAGTCTAAGACCTTCATCGCATGTCATTCGGAAAAAGAACTTGTGCAATCCGGAGCCTGAGACTACCTGCCCACGAGTCACGGCTCTCAGCATTTACACTCCTTGTAACGCATGGCTGGGATTCTATTTATCATTTCGGCGCCTTCGGGTTCGGGCAAATCGACGCTGGTGGCACAGGTGCGCTCGCTGGTATCGGGTCTGGACTTTTCCATCTCGTACACGACGCGACCTCCGCGTGGGTCGGAGACGGATGGGCGTGAGTACCACTTCACTCAGCGCGATACTTTCGAGCAGATGGTGGAGAACGGCGAATTCTTGGAGTGGGCGAGTGTGTTTGGAAATTACTACGGCACGGCGTTTTCCGCGCTGGAGCACGCGCGTGCGGCGGGTAAGGACCTGCTGCTCGATATCGATGTACAGGGCGCAGTGCAGATCATGAAGCGAATGCCCGAGGCAGTGTCGATCTTCATTCTGCCGCCCAGTCCAGAAGTGCTGGAGATGCGGCTGCGCAATCGCAGCGAGGCGGAGCACATGACATCGGAGGATGTGATCGAGCGCAGGCTGCAACAGGCGCGTAGCGAACTGGAGCAGATATGGGACTACAAGTACGCGCTCGTGAACGACGTGCTGGACCAGGCGACGGCGGAGATGCGGGCGATTGTGTTGTACGAGCGCGGAGTTCGAGATGGCGTGACGGCCACTGCGGAGGGTTGCAGGACAGATGCGCGGTCACTGCGCTTGATGACAGCGATGAAGAGCTTCGATGTCGGGTGAAAGCTATGTAGCTGATTCGTTTCGGGTGCGCTGGACATATCAATCTCGTGCAACTTTTGCCCGGTAGCTATTGAGGAACATGCCACGACAAACGCCCGCGATTGGCGTAAATTGAAAGTACTCCCCGAGGTGCTAAACGATGTCGACAGAGAATCCTCTCCACAATAAATACAGCCTTGTAAAAGGTGCGGCCCGCAGAGCTCGTCAGTTGCAATCGGGTGCGCTTCCTCTGATGGCTACGAAGTCCATGAAAGCCTGCCGCGTGGCGCAGGACGAGATTACCCAGGGTTGCGTGACCTTCGTTGTCAGTCCTCACGTACCGAAGACTCTGCACCAGCTCGAGCCGGAGTTGTAGGCACAGCAATGCAGGTTGAAGCTGAACCGCATCTCCGCGCGTGGGTGGAGTACTTCCGCGACCTCGGCATCCATGACTTCTATCGTCGTGGTGAGTTTGTGCCTTCAACTAGAACCGAAGTAGATGGGCTTGCGCAGAGCCGCGCGCAATTGGCTTCGTCCGTGGCCGCCGTTCAAATCGATACGCTGGTGGCCGGAAGTGTCGAGCCTTACTTGCAGGACGCCACTCCAACTGAGCAAAATCCAATAACTCCCGCCGAGCCTCAGTCCATGAAACTCATTTCGTTTAACGATCTAGCCCCTTTTCCGGCTGAACCAATTGCGGCCGTGCATCGAGCAGCTGCGCTGTTCGCTATTCAGAAAGAGATTGGCGACTGTACGCGTTGCCCGCTCGCGTACGCTGGCCGCCACAAGATCGTCTTCGGAGACGGCTCGCCCACAGCGCGGCTGATGTTCATTGGCGAAGGACCCGGTGCGGATGAGGATGCGAAGGGTATCCCATTCGTCGGCAAGGCCGGGCAATTATTGAACAACATGATTGGCGCGATGGGCTTGGCGCGGACTGACGTCTACATCGCGAATATTGTGAAGTGCCGGCCGCCGGGAAATCGCGTGCCTGAGCCAGAGGAGGCAAACACCTGTTCGCAGTTTCTGCTGCGGCAGATTGATGTAGTTCGGCCAGAGGTGATCGTAGCGCTGGGCTCGACCGCTGCGATGTATCTGCTGGGCGTGAAGCAATCGCTGAGTTCATTGCGGGGGCGTTGGCACTTGTGTCGAGGAGCAAAGCTGGCGGTGACGTATCATCCTGCGTTTCTGCTGCGCGATCCGCGGCAGAAGGCAGAGGCGTGGAAGGACTTGCAAATGGTGATGGGCGAGCTTGGACTTACGCCTCCAGCCCGCAAGTAGTTCCTTGTGTCTGAACTGCGAATCTATGCTATCGGCGTGCCTGCGGCTTTGTAAATTTCCTCGATCGCGAGCAGGTCTCGCAAGCCTTCTTCCCCAGGCGTCTTCGGCTCGACGCCGGTGCGGATGCAGTTGGCAAAATGCTCTGCCTGGATCTGGAAGTGGAGTGTCGCCTCGCCCTTGGTAGTTGTGTCGACATGCGCGCCACCCAGGTTGGCCAGATGCGCTCCTTGGTAGCTGTAGGCGTTGGTAAGCTCTAGCGAGCTCTTGTCGCCGTGAATCCGCAGGAAGCCAGGCATGTCTTCACCGTAGGTGCAGCCGAGTGCTGCGACGACGCCGGACGGAAACTTCATGGTCCAGTCGAGGGTCTGCTCCATCTCCGCGAACCGCCCGCTGGTGTGATCCCGGGTGGTTGCCACCGCAGTGATTGCCGACGGTTCTTCGCCAAGCAGCCAGCGGATCTCATTCATGGGGTAGATTCCGACATCCATCAGCGCGCCTCCGCCGCCGTACTGACGTGTGAGCCGCCACTGGTTCGGTTTCGCGTTAAAGCCGAAGGCACCCTCGAAGGCTTGCAGTTCGCCCAACGCGCCCGACTGGATAATTCGCTGGGCCTCAAGATGAGTCGGCTCGTAGTGGACGCGGTACGCGATCATCAGCTTCACGTTGGCCGTTCGGCATGCTGCGATCATCTGACTGCATTCGGCCGAGGAGATGGCCATGGGCTTTTCGCACAGAACGTGCTTTCCAGCCTGCGCGGCGCGGACGGTATATTCGCGGTGCATGCTGTTGGGCAGTCCGACGTAGACGGCGTCCACATCTTTGTTGTCGCGGACACGATCGAAGCTCTCGTAGGTATAGATCGAGCTTTCGGGAATGCCGTATTTTGCCGCGTAGTGTTTGCCTTTCGTATCTGGATGTCCGGTCACGAGGGCAGTGATCTTCGCAGTTTTTGACTCGGCGCAGGCACGAATAAAAAGATCGGAGATCACGCCCAGACCGATGGCTGCATATCCTACAGGCTTATGGTCCGCAACGGGTGTTTGAGCGAATAACGGCAGGCGAGTTCCCGCTAGCGCAAAGATGGAGAACTTACTGAAGTTGCGGCGATTCAGCATAACCATGGGAACAGCGTATGCGAGACACAGCTGCGCTGTCGAGCCCCCGGCTGTAATAGGGCCTTCCTAGTCGCCGGAAAGTACGTTGAAGTTTCCCGGGTCGTGCTGGTGGCTGGCTCTTAGGAACGCAGGGCGAGGCAGTCCCGAGGAAGTGAACGCAAGTTCCCACGCCGGCGATTGCAATTCCGGCATGGGGCTCGCCTGGAATAACTTCCTGCATTGCTTTGCTGTCCAGCGTGCCCAGCTTTTCGACTTCTTGCGGCGAGCGCTGTCCGTCGAGATGCCCGTGCCCGCGTACATCTGCCGATAGAGTTTAGAGAGGAACATGAAGGCGATCCTTGCCCGCAGATTGGGGGTGCAGGCCGATCGCTGCCAGACGGCGCTCCAGTTGTAGAACCTGTCCCAGACCTTCTGTGTACGGTCGCGGATTTCGTCGGAGCTCATCGACGGATGCGGCGTAAACATCTTGGGACGGACCTCGGTTGGGATCAGCCAATAGCGGGTGATCGGAACGCCGGCCACCATAGTGGGATGGAGTTCCTGCTCTTTCTCCCACCGTGTGAAGTCGACGGTGCCAGGGAATGGTGTCATCATGACGAACTGGGCGAAGGTCACGCCTGCCTTCAGTGCCATTGCGACGGTCGCGTCGAAGGTCGCCGGTTTGTCCGTAGGAAGTCCAAAGATGAACGAGCCCAGTACATGGACGCCATGCTGCTTAAATGTCTGCAGCTGCTTGGCCAGTGCCTCGCCGGAGTAGTTCCAATCTTTATAGACGGCCTTTAGACCTTCCGGCGTGACTGCCTCGACTCCTACCAAGGCACCCTTAATGTTGGCGCGACGCATGGCGTCGAGGTACTCGCCATCCTCGCCGGCCTCCATCGTGATTTGTGTGAAGAAAACCATGTCTTTCGGCAGCTTCGCGAGCTCTTCCATCAGTTGAAAGCGCTCGGTCCGGATCGCCGTCAGCTCTTCCAGCTTAACGGTATTGTTCTGTTCACGGGCGAGCCGCAGATCGGTCTGGGTTACTGGATAGAAGTTGTCGTCGGCTAGGGCGATGAAGCGGAATCCGAGCCGCCGCAGGTCGACGATTTCGTCGATCACGCTCTGAAACTGACGTTGGCGGGGCTTCTGCCCATCGGTGCGCCAGACACTGCAGAAAGAACAATGCTTCGGGCATCCTCGAATCGTTTGTACCGAGGCCCACATGTATTTATCGCGCGGCATAAGGTCCCATCGCGCCGCGAGAAACTGGCTGCCTTCAATGCGTCCGCCGTCATAAATACGCTTCTGCGTGCCGGCCAAAAAGTCGTTGACGCATTGGCCCCAGGCAACGTCGCCGTCGCCTTTGACTACAGCGTGGCCCTGGCCGACCTCGAGCGCTTCTTCGGGGAAGAGTGTAGCGTGTATGCCGCCGTAAATTACCCACGCGCCTCGTTCGCGCGCCATGCGACCGACGGCGTATCCGCGCAATGCGTTGCCCGTGTGGACGCTGACCCCGACGATGTCGCCGGGATGAATGCTTTCTGGGACGATCTGTTCCAGCGATTCATCGACAAGAATGGGGTCGCCCACAAGTCGTGGGGTCGCGGCTGCGAGAACAAAAAGCCAGCGTGGAGTAATGACGGCCGTGCCAAAAGAATTGTCGCTCGGATTGACCAGGTGAACGCTCATCGAACCAACTTTCCTCGTGCGAGTAGGGTGGCTTCAGTGAGCATGGACGCCGGGTGCGATCCCGCGCAAATTGCCGCATGGATTGATCGACCCGACGCGGACATTCCCACCGGCTACTGTAAACTATGATACATAGAACCGTCGAGTGTGGCGAACGACAACGACTCGTGTTGGCCGCCGCCGCTAGGAGGTGTTTGAGAGGCATGCTAGAGTCTGGACTGCAATATTCCGTTCCACACGACAAGGCCTTCCTCGATGCCTGAAACTGCACGACGCTATAAGCATCTCGATGTACTTACAACCATGTTCGTGGTCGTGCTGCTGGTGTCGAACCTGGTGGCGCAGAAGATCTGCATGATCGGCTCGTTCGCGGTCAGTGGGGCAGTCCTGCTATTTCCCATCACATACATCTTCGGAGACGTGTTCACCGAGGTATATGGATTTTCGTCATCGCGACGGGCGATCTGGCTGGGGTTTTTTGGGACAGCGCTGCTCTACCTCATGGGCGCGGCGGTGATTGCGCTTCCGGGCGCTCCCGACTGGAAGAACCAACAGGCCTTCACTGTGGTCTTCGGGTTTATTCCGCGGATCCTGGTTGCATCGTTGATCGCCTTCTGGGCTGGCGAGTTCGCCAACTCCTATACCATGGCCAGGATGAAGCTGTGGACCAACGGGAGAAAGCTGTGGACGCGGACGATTGGGTCGACAGTGGTAGGCCAGGCAGTGGATACCATATTGGTGATCACGCTGACCTTCGCGGGCAGGTACCCGGCGCGGACGCTGGTTAACATTATCGTTACTGGCTACCTGCTGAAGGTGGGCTATGAAGTGCTGGCGACGCCGATTACATACTTCGTGATTGGCCGACTGAAGGCGAGCGAACACGCGGATGCGTTCGACCGCCACGAGAATTTCAACCCATTTCACCTCTCTGAGAGGGATGCGCAGATCAGGTGATATCCGAACTGCTGACGGAACTCCTCCCAAGCGGATTCCAGAACCTTTAAGCCTTTTCGCATCATGGCGAGCGACTGCATCATCTAAATATATATCCTTGGCATTTGTGGGCTGGTCTTTTTTGGGGAGTGCCGCATCACCGTCGTGAAACGGATTTAAACGTAGATGTTTTCAAGGAGATAAGCTGTGCGTCTGTTGCGAAGTTCATGGATTGCCGGGCGTACATCGTCGCAGGCACGCGCCGCAGTGCTTGCGGTGTCGATTGCCGCATTAGTGGTCGGATGCACCAAGGCTCCACCGCCCCCTCCTGCGATGCAGGCAATGCCGGTACAGGTTCAACCGGTTTTGCTGAGTGCTGTTCCGAGTTCGGATACATATGTATCCACTGTCAAAAGCCGCCGTTCAGCAACGTTGCAACCGCAGGTGGATGGCAATCTGACAAAGATTTTGGTTAAGTCCGGTGAGGCTGTTCGAGCAGGTCAACTGCTAATGCAGATTGATCCGCTCAAACAAGTCGCAACCGTACAGGCACAGCAAGGAACCGAGCAGCAACAAAAAGCGACGTTCCAGTACAACCAGGCTGAACTCGCTCGACAGGAGCAATTATTCCAGGCCGGCATCATCTCGAAGCAGGCCTACGAGCAGGCCACGCAATCTTTCCAAAACTCTAAGGCCGCGCTGGATTCAGCCTCCGCGCAGACGAATACGCAGAAGCAGCAACTTGCGTACTACCAGATCCGCGCGCCGTTTTCCGGCATTGTGGGTGATATCCCGGTGCATCTGGGCGACTACGTTTCTCCGACCACGATGCTGACAACGCTGGATGAAAACACGGATCTCGAGGCATACATCTACCTCCCGACGGAGCGTGCGGCACAGGCTCGAACCGGGCTGGCCGTAGACCTTCTCGATGAAAGTGCCAAGACGCTGGCGCACACGAGCCTGGATTTTGTATCGCCCCAAGTGGATAACAACCTTCAGGGAATCCTTGCGAAGGCGCCTATTCCAAAATCATCCCAAGTCTTGCGCAATGGCCAGATCGTAAATGCTCGCATTACGTGGAGCACAGCACAGATCCCCACAGTTCCAGTGTTAGCCGTCACCCGGATTGGCGGCCAAACCTTTGTTTATGTTGCCGCTCTGCAGGCAGGGAAATATTCGGCGCATCTCGTCTCCGTGACGCTGGGCGAACCGATGGGCAACGTGTATCCCGTGCAAGCGGGGCTACGCACGGGTGACCGCATCATTCTCTCTGGTATCCAATTCCTTCAGGAGGGTGTCCCAGTGCAGCCTATGGAGGGCAGGGCACCTGCCCCCGGGGCTCATTAGAAATCTCAAGCCGTGGCCCTTCATAAAAAGTGAACGTGGCACCACTCACGGTTGGTTTTCGAGCATGACAATGAAAGGTAGAGTCTCTTGGTTGAGTTTTTCATCCGTCGTCCCATCTTCGCCACGGTATGCGCGCTTCTGATCGTGCTGGCTGGCGCAGTCTCGATGCCCACCATCCCGATCTCGTTGTATCCGCAGCTTGCCCCGCCGCAGGTTGTGGTCTCGTCCAACTACATCGGCGCGAATTCGCAGGACGTCGAGTCGGCCGTCACCACCATCATGGAGCAGGCCATCAATGGTGTGGAAGGGATGCGGTACATCTCATCGACCTCTTCGAACGACGGAACCTCGACCATCACCGTCACATTCAATACCGGATACGACCTCGATATCGCCGCAGTTGACGTGCAGAATCGCGTCGCCACCGCGCAGGGCCGTCTCCCGGCAGCGGTCAAGAATACCGGCATCTCAATCACCAAGGCGAATTCTAACTTCGTACTTGCCGCCGGATTTATATCGCCTGACCACTCGCTCTCGCCGGCCTTCATCTCAAATTATCTGGATGTCTATGTCGCAGACGCACTGAAACGCGTGCCTGGAGTGGGCAACGTCATCATCTTCGGCGAGCGCAAATATGCGATGCGCGTATGGCTCGATCCCAACAAACTTGCTGCGCGAAGACTGACTCCCCTGGACGTGATCAATGCGTTATCGGATCAGAACGTTGAGGTTCCTGCAGGCCAGCTCGGGAGTCCACCATCTGACTCAAATCAGGCCTACCAGATGGCAGTTCGCGTGGTGGGGCGGCTCACCGATCCACGACAATTCGAAAACATTATCCTGAAATCGAACGCGGCAACAGCGTCTTCGGGCTCGGTAGGTGCTGCTTCCGCGGGCTCCGGCAGCGTTCTTCTTAAGGATGTAGGCCGTGCCGAGTTGGGGGCGGAGACCTACAACACCAGTCTCAAGTTTGGCGACCGCGACTTCTCTGAAGGTAACGCCGTCGGGCTCGGCGTACAGCAGCTATCCAACGCCAACGCTCTTGACGTGGACAGGCGTTGCCGCGCGGTTCTGGCGGAACTAGAGAAGTCCTACCCGCCCGGCTTGAAAGGAATCGTTGCCGTCGACACCACGACCGTCGTTGCGGATTCAATCCGCGAGGTCGAAAAGACACTGGCTGAGGCCATCCTTATCGTCATCATCGTCATCTTCTTGTTTCTCCAGGACTGGCGCGCGACGATTATCCCTGCCATCACAATTCCGGTTTCTTTGATTGGAACCTTTGCATTCATTAAGCTCTTCGGCTTCTCGATCAACTCTCTGACGCTATTCGGAATTACGCTGGCCACCGGTCTCGTCGTCGACGACGCCATCGTCGTGATCGAAAATGTGCAGCGCCACCTCGAAGGCGTCACGGTTCCCGGCAGCGAGTTGGACACGGCCGAGGACTGCGTGCGCGATCCACACAAGGCAACTTCGGTCGCGATGGCGGAGGTCACAAGCGCGGTCATCGCCACTTCGCTCGTGCTAATCTCCGTGTTCGTTCCTGTCAGCTTTTTCCCAGGCACAACAGGAATTCTCTACAAACAGTTTTCGCTGACGATCGCATTTTCAATCGCAATCTCGGCATTCAATGCGCTGACTCTATCTCCTGCGCTCGCGGCTTTGTTCCTGCGGCCTGAGACGAAGCCTACCGGCTTGCTCGGTCTTTTCCTCAATCCGGTCGAAGCGGGGATTCGCAAGACCATCTCACTGTATGCATCGGCCGTAACTTGGGTAGTCAAGTGGCGCTATGCGTTCCTCGTGCTTTTTCTTGTCGGACTCGGCTCCACCGTTTACATGTATAACCACGTGCCCACGGCGTTCGTCCCGGTAGAGGATCAGGGTTACTTCCTTATCATTGTTCAGACCCCTCCCGGGGCATCGCTCAGCTACACCACGGATTTTGCGGATCGCGGCACGGCAATTGTTCAGCAGGATCCAGATGTCTTCGGTACCTTCTCCGTCATGGGCTTCTCGCTCGCCGGTGGAAGCTCGCCGAACGCCGGCATCATCTTTGCTCCTCTCAGGCCGGTGAACGATCGGACGAAGCTTGGTACGGGACACTCAGCGCATGACATCGTCGGCCGGGTTGCTCCTAAGCTACTTGGGATTCCCGGCGGCATTCTGTTCGCGGTCGAGCCTCCGGCCATCCAGGGAATTGGCACCGTTGGTGGCTTCCAATTCATCCTGCAGGATGGCGGCCGAAATACGTTCGGCGACATTGATCGCATCGCCCACACCATGGTTGGTCAGGCGCGAAATCCAGTGTCCGGATTAGTAAACCTGAACACCACCTTTACGGCCAACGATCCCCAACTCTACGTAACAATCGACCGGCAGAAGGCCGAGGCTATGGGCGTTCCGCTCTCACAGATCACCGCCGCGATGGGCACCTTCATGGGATCGAGTTACATCAACGATTTCAGCTTCAACAACCGTTCCTACCGCGTGTATGTGCAGGCCGAGCAGCAATTCCGGCGCAATACTGGCGATCTGCGACAGTATTACGTGCGCTCGAATGCAGGACAAATGGTGCCGCTGGACAATCTGGTCGCGCTGTCAGAGACATCCGGGCCGCAAGTGATCAACCACTACAACCTGTTCCGCTCGGCGGAGATTGACGGTTCGCCCGCAGAGGGCCTCAGCGCCGGACAAGGCCTCGACAATATGCAGCATCTGTTCGACAAGAACAAGCTGCCGGGCATGACGTTCGAGTGGACGGGCCTGGCGCTGGAGGAGGTAGAGTCCTCAGGCAAGGCCGTCATCATCTTCGGACTCGGATTGCTGGTTGTGTATCTCACTCTTTCAGCCCAATATGAGAGCTTCGCGTTGCCCTTTATCATCCTGATGGCGGTGCCGATGGCAGTGCTGGGCGCGCTGTCGCTCGTGTCCCTGCGAGGCATCAGCGATGACGTATATGTGCAGATCGGGCTGGTGATGCTGATCGGGCTCTCTGCGAAGAACTCAATCCTGATCGTGGAGTTCGCCGAGCAGCAGCTCGAACATGGCAAATCCATTATTGAAGCGGCCATCATCGCGTCTGAACTCCGTCTGCGGCCCATCCTGATGACTAGCTTCGCCTTCATCCTGGGCGTCATGCCACTCTACTTCGCAACCGGAGCAGGCGCGCTCGGCCGTCATTCGGTGGGCACGGCGGTGGTGGGCGGGATGCTTGTATCCACAATCCTGAACCTCTTCTTCATCCCGGTTCTGTACGTGCTTTTGAAGTCAATTCTCATCCGGATCTGGCCAAAGAAGGGACTGTCGGAGCTGCCGCCCTGCTAGCCGTGGCGTAACTGGTTCCCAAAAAAGGCTTTGTCTAATACTAAAGTTGTAGGCGGATAGCACCAAAGTCTGATCAGCTAGCGCTTCGGTGGGATGTGCGTTGCGGCCGGGAGGCGCGATATTTGAGGGGCTGGTGAATCTTTTTCACCGAAGAAAGTTGAGGCCAAGTCTATGCATCAGGCAATGGTGTCACTCCTATTCATGGTGATCGTGATTTTCCCATGTTTTCTCTCGACGGCGACTTCGGACTAAGCCGGACTCGCACATCGTATCGACATTGACTTTGTACGACGATTCCGCGCGACTCTCCTGACCAGAGTCGCGCGATTTTGTTTGTGCATCACGATCCCGCTCGCCAGCAAGTGCTTAGAACAGAAGCTTCAAGCCAAGTTGAATTTGTCGTGTGGTACTAGCTGATGTGACGACACCGGCAGTAGGGCTGGCCACGGCTGCTGCTGTCTGGTTTGTGGGCGTGCCCTGCGTAGGTCCAGAGGTGAAAACAATCTCCGCGGGTGTCAACAGGTTGGTGTGGTTGAGGGCGTTGAAGAACTCAGCGCGGAACTGGACGCGTCCGTGCTCACTGATCCGGGTAGTCTTGCTCAGCGACAGGTCGAGGTCGTTGTAACCGGGACCAGTCAGCGAGTCGCGGCTGACGTTGCCGATGGTGCCGTAGGCCGGAGCGGAAAAGGCGGCCGGATTGAAGTATTGAGCGACGCGTTGGGCCGTGGTGCCCTGGGTGTAGAGTGGTCCGTTGAACGCAGGATTGCGATTGGGACGGACGGGGTTGCGCGAGTCACCAGACCCGGTGGGGTTGTATCCAAGCTGCGGAGTGAAGGGAAAGCCCGACTGCAGAGTCGCGATGGCGGACAACGTCCAGCCCGCGACGACTGCGTTGGCGACTGGCGATACGTTCGCCAGGAAGAGATGATTCTTGCCGAACGGAAGATCGTAGCTTGCGTTGATCGCTGCCAGATGGCGAACATCCGACGCGGCGCGCCCCCAGTCGAGGCCGGGGTTATTGGGATATTCGACAAACGCAGGTGTGTTTGCGGAGACGCTCGTATTCCATGCAGAGCCGTCATCGAGGTTGCGCGCGTAGGTGTAGTTGGCGCGGAACGTCAGTCCATTTGCGAGCGAGCGGCGGAGGTCGACTTCGAGCGCGTTGTACGAGCTTGACCCCTGCGAGACCCACGAAGTTGTGTTGGCCAGCGCGGGATTCGGCTTGGTGGTCGTGGGGTAGTAGATGGTGCCGTCGGGCTGGACTACCGAGGCGGGTTCGTTGAGGTCCTCGGAGAGAATCTGGTGGTATCCATGCGAGCCAACGTAGCCAATGGTGAGCGAAGTGTTCGGTGCGACTTGTTGCTCGACTCGCAGCGTCCACGCGAAGACGGATGGCGTGCTGATATCGGACTGCACCGTCGACGGCGAGATCGACGACGGGCCCGAAGTGGGATTCGTGACGGTGCCGGATGTGGTGTAGATGGTATTGAATGGCGCGGACTGGTCCAGGCGATAGTCCAGCGTGTCGAGCAGCGCGTGGTGCATGCCGAA
>JANYLK010000097.1 GCA_025357875.1 Granulicella sp. | reverse complement strand
ACCATGCCATCAAGGCAATAGCTCACGAAATCAAGATCCGGCAGATGGCCTACTTTTACTCCGCCGCAGAACGCCGCTCACGCGGCGCACTGTGGCCTAGTTTTGCACCGGCGCTCATATGCGTTTCAATTCAATGATATCGAGTTTCAAAAGATCAGTTTGGCTGCAAACTGGACTTGCCGCGGGATGAGAGTGGTGCTTGTAATGGTACCCACAGCTGAGGACGAGATATTTGAGTTTGGCACCGAAAAGCTTGGTGTATTTGTGACATTGAACGTTTCAGCGCGGAATTGTAGGCGAAGCGCCTCTGTAATCGAGAAATCTTTCAGCATTGAAAGGTCGACGCTTCTTTGGTGTGGACCGTGTATGTTGTTCACCTGCGAATTGCCAGCCGTTCCAAACGCCTGCGGAGCAAATGCGCCTGCATTGAAGAAATGCGTGATGCTCGGGTGAGCCAAATTGGGATTACCGATGATATCGGGTCGATCACTGCTGACACCCACATTGATCCTGGGAGATCCGTTCGTGACGGTGAATGGGATACCAGTTTGCCAACGACCGAGTACATTGGCCTGCCAGCCGTAGATCAGCAACCGTGTAGCGCCATGGGCACCCTGGCCGAAGGGAAGAGCATAGCTGATTGCGCCGGCTGCTCTGTGACGAATGTCAAGAAAGCCATTCCCGTAATCGTAGGTTGAACTCTGAAATGGCAAGAGGCTGCTCACGGAAACGTTGTCGAGCAGATGCGCCCAGGTATAGTTTGCGCTGATCGTCAGACCGTGTGCAGCTCGACGCTGGAATTCCGTCTGGAAAGCGTTGTAGGAGGACGTCCCGCCGGTGAGTTGTTCCTGGATCGCCGTGACGTTCGGCAATTGAGCATAATAGGGGCGGCGAGACTGCAGATTCGCACTCGTCGTTGTTGCGCTGGGAGCGGGGACATCGATGTTGCCGTAGGTCTGATAAATATGGCGCCCGAAACCACCTACATAACGCGCGGTAAGCACATTTGGCCCAAGGCTCTTCGAGACCTCAAGGCTGGTCTGATGTAGCTGGGCGCTCCTGTAGTTGAGGGCAATCGCGCCTTGAATAGTTCCGAACGGGGCATTTGGGTCGCTGGCCACGGGTGTGGGTGCGGGAGTCGACAACGAGACGTTGGTAACCGGTCCATAGTTGAAGGTGAAGGGAGCATTTTGCATGTTCGTGTGGGAGCCGTACCCTTCGGGGAAGTAGGATATCCCGTAGCCTCCGCGAATCACCAAGCCCTGTGCCGCTTGGAAAGAGAAGCCAAGCCGCGGAGCCAGATTCGAGTAGTCCGGACGCACGCCTGCAGAACGGGACACGCCATTCACTCCAGCCACAAGCAGTTTGATATTTACCATGTCGAAGTTGGAGATACGGTCATGTCTCTCCACGATCGGTGAGAAGAAGTCGTAACGTAAGCCAATATTCAGTGTCAGGTTGCGGAGAGCATGCCAGTCATCCTGAACAAAGCCGCTCGGCTCCCAGCTTCTGTAAGAACTAGGCAATAGCTGATTGCTGCGAATGTACTGGAACGCGTTCCCGGTCAGAAACGCTTGCAATGCGGCAGCGTTGGTACCGGTAAATGTGTATTGGCCGACTGGCTGCGAACTCTGCACGTTGGTGAATTGCCGGCGAATCAACGCACCACCAGCGCGAAAGGTCTGGCTCCCCTTGGTCCACGTGACAGTGCCGTTGTACTGGAAAGTGTTATCAATATCCCTCAGTGGCTCGAAATTCCCCTCTCCGAGCGGAGTGTACGGACCCACGTTCATAAGGGTGAGCGCTGAAGTATCGGGGCTTAGATTCACGTTCGCCAGCCCGAGTTTCGCAGCAGCGTTGGTTCCGAAATTCAGGGGCAGAGCAGAGTTGTTGATCCGCGTAAAGCCTGTCTTTAGCTCGACGAGCACCTGGGGCGTGAAGACGTGTATGTAGTTGAGCTGAACATTCTGCTGCCTTTCCGTGGAGAGACCAGGATAGGAATTTGGATTACCAGCAGGTTCGATACCATTCACCGCCGGTAGCGCACCCGGAACATTGGTGTCGGTTTGATTCAGCGTGTAGCGCGCATAGAAAAGGTTGTTGTCATTGAAGTGGTGATCGACGCGAATATCCCCAGTGTGCGCGATCTGCGTCTTTTTCGGGGAGTAGGTAAAATTTCCACCGGTGCCCACGCGGTTCGGTGCCGGATACAGCTTGAAATAGTTGAGTGCGATTGAGTTCAACTGGCCCGCTGGGATTACCGGGCCGCCAATGTCGCTCAGGTCCCCCGGGTGTTGTTCTTCGTACAGAGTCGGAACGAGTGAAGTTGACGTGGTGCCGGAGATGATGCGCAGCGCCTCGTAATCTACGAAAAAGAAGGTCTTGTCTCGATAAATGCGGCCACCAAGACTCCCTCCGAAATTGTTCTGCCTCAACTCGGGTCGCGTAAGCGCGAAGTAGTTCCGCGCATCAAGTGCGTCGTTCCGGATGTACTCGTAGGCAGTTCCATGAAAACTGTTCGTACCAGATTTGGTGATGATGTTGATTACGCCGCCTGCCGTCCGTCCAATGTCGGCCGTGTAGAGGTTAGTCTCTACGCGGAGTTCGGCGATTCCGTCGATGGATGGTCGAACCCCGATAACACCAATGAGGCGTTCGTTATTGTCTAAGCCATCGATCAGGTTGTCGTTCGACTGGATATTTTGACCGTTGACCGAAATGGAAGACGTTTGACGGCGGTCATCTGGCTTCGCCCCGCTTGCAATGTTATTCGGATCGCCGGAGTTTGCCCCCGCGACCAGATCCTGAGCCAGTTGAATGAAGTTTCTGCCGTTTGTAGGTAGATCCTGAACCTTGTCGCTCCCAATCGTCTGGTCGATAGTGGACGAGTCGGTGTGCAGAGTGGTTTCGGCGGTCACCTGGACAGTTTCGTTCTGCTGTCCCAATTGCAATGACAAATCCACACGGTGACGCTCACCCGCAACGAGCGAGAAAGTGTTAACGTGCTCCGTTCGAAAGCCGTCGGCCGTTACCGTAAGGGAGTACGTGCCCAGCTTAAGAAGGGTGAAGGCATACTGACCGTTAATCGTCTCGAATTGTCGAGTCTCATCAGTTCCGGTGTTCCGCAGGCTCACGGAGGCGTGAGGAAGCAAGGCCCCCGTTGACTCCGTAATTTGTCCAACAACGTCGCCCGTTGTCTGTTGTGCTGAAGCCACCAGCAAAGTTGATATCAACGCAAATAAGATCAGAAGTGATCGGACCATCAGCGACAACCGTGCTTTCGAAACTACCTTCATCTTGCTCCCTCGCATATGCCGTTTCGTATCTTGATCACGAAGTCTCCTGTGAAAGCCCGCCCGGGCACACTCACGATATCGATATCATGAACAGGAAGACAGTAGCACTGTGGTATGACCAGTGTAAAGAGGGAAGATTTGGCAATCCGGAAGCGGTGTCCCTTGGACGCTCCCCAGGGGTCGCTTCAGAATTCGGATAATAATGTTCGGTAAGCCCAAACGACGGCTGACAGCAAAGGGTTTAGCTAGCGCGTTACCCGTTCTATACCCTCAGCAGCCCGCCCTCGGTAAGTTATTCATTTGATTATTCTGCACTTTTACTATCGTGCTCTATTGTCCGAATTCTGAGGCGACCCCCCCAGCACAGCTCAGCTTGGGCTCAGATGCGCATATGTCCTTGTTCGATAACGCAGCGACTTAGATCAGCCGGGTGCTCGAGGCGGAGGTAACGTAAACATCCTTGCGGGGAGCAGCGCCCACGACTGAAACATCTTTCACGTTAGTTAAGCTAATCAGCGGTCTTTTGGCTTCCGTATTGGCTCTGAGCGAGCGCACAGTAACCCTCTCGACGTGATCCATCACGACGACGGCTCGTGGGTCCGGGCTCGCACTTCTAATCTCAACATCGCTCAGCAAGAGACTTTTGACATGCCTGATATACAAGCCTTGAGAAGGCGTCGAAGCCCCGAACATGGAGTACTCGGGATAGCCCTGTTCTCTTTCCGGCATACTCTGCGGGGATCTCCCGCCTCCCAGGTGCTCCACGAAGATATTCCGGAGCTTCACATCCTCGATATTTGCTTCGGGTATGCCGCTGATGATGGATGAGTATACAGACGCAGTATTCGAGGAAACGATGTCCGAGATGAAAACACGTTTGAGGGTGCCAATCTGACGTCCGGCTGGACCGCGCATGCGCGAACCCAGCCGCAGGAAGATCGGCGGAGAGATGAGATTGCGCATCGTTATGTTCGAGATTGTCATATCTTCCAGTCGAGCGCCGTCAACAGTCTCTAAGCTCAACCCGTGGCATTCCTCAAAGACACAGTTCGAAACAGTTGTATTTAGAAAGCCGCCGTTCGACTCGGTCCCAAACTTGATCCCGCCGTTCTGGCCTGGAGGTGCCTCCGCGCCCCACTTCTTCCAAGTGCCGTCCAACATGGTACCGAGGCGATAAGCGGCCGTTACGTAGCAGTTGGTAATCGTAAGGTGCTCGGTTGCTCTAGGGTAGCCTAGAGCATACGAGCTCTTGGGGCAAATCGCGTCGTCTGGCGAGTTGACGGAGCAATTCGAAACGCGAACGTTCTTACAACAATCCAGGTCCATCCCGTCGCGATCGGTATCAATCAGAACACCATCGATCGTAAGATTGTCTACGCCGGTCGCTAGTATGCCAAAGTGTCCCCCCTTCAGGATGGAAAAATTACGTAGTTGCACATTCCGGCAGTTCTTGAGCGCAATTGTCTTATTGCCCACACCCGCTCGTTCCGCAGGCGGCTGACTTCGGGGAAGTCCGTCAGTCAAGCCTCGACCCCAGATGAGGCCCGGTCCCAAGATGGCTATATCGTCGAGACCTTCTCCCCAAATGAGACTGTTTTGCCAATGACTGTGCCCAAAGTCTTGATAACTTCCAGGCACCTCGCTCACCTCGGCAGCATCATAGCCGCCGAGGGGACCGGACTCTGCGCCGATGATCACGGCTCCTGCCTGCAGTGCAATGGTGATGTGACTTGCGAGTCGTATCGAGAACGAAAGATAGTGTCCAGCTGGGAACAGGACGGTCCCGCCGCCGGCAGCAGTAGCAGCAGCAATCGCCCGGTTGATGGCGTCTGAGTCGATCGTCGTACCGTCGCCCCGTGCACCAAAGTTCCGAACGTCAAGGCCTGTCACCGTTCCGAGGTCGTGAGTGATGCTCTCACCGGTATCTTGGGCGGCCGCTACTTCCCCTCTCAGCAGGTACGCGGCCGCGGCTGCGCCTAAAAGGCTTCCGCCATTTCTCAGGAAAGCCCTGCGCCCAAGCATCTCGGCTTCACTCTCGCGACTGCTTTTCATTCTTACCTCTGTGATGATTTGTGCTCGGACGCCGTAGTCGGTGCCAGCGATCGTTCCGTGTCGTATTGCTAAGAGTTGCTGGAAATCCGCTTCCGTCACCCTGGAGGTAAGGCCCGTGGTCGGAAAGACTCGATAACGATAACATGATACTGCTAGCAGATCTGTGGAGGGTGTCGGTGAGCAAAGATGGGGCCGGGGGAATCAATTCAACTGAACAACAAGGGAGCCGTGGCTACTCACGCCGCGAGGTCTTGCGGTGTGCGACTGCTGTAGCAAGTTCTTTTGCGCTGAGCGACGCGAACGGCCTCTCGTTCACACGCTTTGTCGCAGCGGCCGCAAAGCGCGGACCGGTGCTCTCGCTACTTACCTCGCCAGTGCTGTTCCAAGGCGACGCAAGAACGGCGTATCGCGATCCGGCTGCGACCTTTCACGCTGGCTGGTTCTACCTATATTTCACTCTGATCAAAACTGAGGACGACTCCATCGCTTATTCATATGTTGCGTGGACCAAAAGCCGGGATTTGCAACATTGGTCGCCGCCAAAGATCATCACAAGTCGCGACAAAACACTCGACTTTGGCTCGCCGGGGGACGTTGTAAGAGTCAACGATCACTGGGTTATCTGCTTACAGACATACCCACGCCCTTATGGGGAGAAATACGGCAATGGCGACTCTCGAATCTGGATAATGCGAAGTGAAGACCTTGAGCACTGGGATGCTCCAGAATTGCTTGCGGTGAAAGGGCCGTCCATTCCCAAAGAAGCGATGGGGAGGATGATCGATCCATACCTGCTCAGAGACAAAGACGTGCCCGGCAAGTGGTGGTGCTTCTATAAGCAAAATGGTATAAACATCTCTTCATCTACGGACCTGCAGACTTGGAAGCCGTTCGGTCACATCGACGCTGGGGAGAACCCTTGTGTGATAGTCGATCACAATGAATATGTCCTGTTTCACTCGCCTCCTAATGGAATCGGTGTCAAACGATCTTCAGATCTGAGCCACTGGCGCGACGAAGGCGTAATTACGTTAGGGCAGAATGAGTGGGTGTGGGCGCATGGAAGACTGACCGCCGCCTTCGTGCTGGATCTGCGGAGCGATCCAGGAGTAGGGAAGGCACTCATGTTCTTTCACGGTTCTCAGTACCCGGAGACCGATCCACGTGGCGGCTTTGATAACTTTGCGAGTATCGGTATCGCTTGGAGTCCAGACCTCCACACCTGGAGCTGGCCCGGGGGCAGCTCTCACATGTAGCGTCGTGAGAATGAACGCAAAGCCGCCGTGATTGTTACGGACCTCGCTCTAGGAGCTTTTGAGCGTGGAGGTCATTACGTTGATCGGCGTCGGTATTCGCCTGCTTACCCAGGTCACGATTCAGCAGCGCAGGGAAAGCATGATCCCAGATTAACGAGCGGCTGCGCCCCTTGATCGCCGGCTACAAAACGCTGGGCGGATCTTTCACCGACGACTTGACCGTCGATCCCACTCATCGTCGTGATCTGCGTCGGCACGCCGAGCCGCCGACGGCCACCTTGACGACGCGATTGGAGCTGGGTGTTGTTGATTTGCCAGCCTCGGATCGCGCACGCCGGGTCCGGGATGCAGGCGAGGCGGCCTTGTCCAACATCATCCTGCTGGGCACTGAGGAACAGGTCCCGCTGGCAGCGTGCTCCGCGCGCTAGCCTGTCACCAGCAGGCCTGTCCAGACCCAAGAACTGGTCGTATCGCTGTGCGCCTTCATTCGCGAGGCGCTCGATCTCGGTCCCATACCGGCCGGCCTTACCATTCCGCTACAAGGCCCGGCCCGGCTGACCACCTCGGGTGGATGCGATCAGGCTGATAAAGCCGAAGGCCGTTCCGGTGCAGCGGTGGTGGAAATGGCGGCGGCAGTGGAGGTGGCATGGGCGGCGGCATGGGTGTGGGGCTTGGACGGATTCTCACCATGAAGATCGTGACGAAGATGAGGGCCCAAACCCAACATTGGTGTCACGGGCCGCAAAGTAGTCTTCAGCCGGTGAGCTGATCAATAGCCGAGCGACATTTGGGTACCGACGGACTGAGGGCCGAAGCGTGGCGGGTCGATGGGCAGGCGCGAGTGCAGATCTAAAAGAAAGCTGCCGTAGGGATTGACGTGGCTGAGATCAAGGGCGTGATGCCCCGCAGATCCTGATTGTTCAGGCGGCCGACCCATGCAGATTCAGCCAGAACCTGTTGGATCATGAGCGTGTTGATGTAGACGAGGGAGAGTTGCAAGAGGTGGAGCGCAAGCATTCTGATCTCTTGGTCGTCGTCGCGGTTAGGGTCCGCGCCAGGACAAGCGGAGTAGTTGATTCAAGTTGTGAGGATTCCCGTGTTCGCGTTGTTGCTGCTTTGTATCGTTGGGTTGGCGTGGGCTTTGACAAAGAGCCGACGGCAAACCGGCGGCCGGGGCGGCCGACCGTCGGAACTGGTGCGGGGCGTAGGCTCCTTGAGTGCATGGGGAATCCTGATTGTTGGTGTCATCGGTGTCGGATGGTTACTGGTGACGCTGGTCACCGGAGCGATTGGTCTGCTGGGTTTTCCGGCCGTGTTCGTGATCTGCTACGTGTTCGGGAAGCGCCTTGTTCGGTGATTGATCCTTCGTGCTCCAGCTTTTGTAGCGATTACTGAACCAACGGTAGTCGCGATTCGAGAAAAGCCAGATGCTCTCGGAGGTCCCTGAGGGACTGTTGATATTTCTTGACTGTAACCTGACGCGGGTTGGTGACACGCCGGTTTCAAAGTGCTTGATCTTTATCTCGATTTTGCGTTTTGTTCTGGCGATATCGCGCAGCAGTGGATCTACCGGGCCGGATGCCCGCTTCGGCTTTGGGTTGTCGTTTGATGGTGAGAGTTTGGTGACCAACGTGCAGACCGCCACAGTAGTCACAGGGATACACAACCACGGCATAGTTCCTTTCCAGAGTCGTGGCATGCCTGAGGGCGGAAAGGTAATCGGTATGGCGCCGCTTTCGGAGACACGAAACATACTCGTTAGGAAAACTCTGCACAAGTTCAGCATCCTGATGTCTATTGGTCGCAAGAGCCGTCGTGAACTGTTTTTGGATGAGATGGAGCAGGTGGTTCCATGGTCTTCGATGGAGGCGTTGGTGCGTCCGCACTACGCGAAGGCTGGCAATGGCCGTCAGCCCGTAGGTCTATCGATCATGCTGCGGACTTACTTCGTGCAGCAGTGGTTCAACCTGTCGGACCCCGGGATGGAAGAGCTGCTGTATGAGTCTCCGGCGGTCCGAAGGTTCATTGGAGTAGACCTTGGCATCGCACCTGCGCCGGACGAAACAACCATCCTGCGCTTTCGTCATATGCTGGAGCGGCACGAACTGGGCGGTCTGATGCTGGAGGCGGTGAACGTGCATCTGGAAGCCAGGGGCATCAAGTTAAGGAAAGTGTCCCCA
>JANYLK010000086.1 GCA_025357875.1 Granulicella sp. | reverse complement strand
TGGCACGGTGGAGGAGCGTCTATCGCATGCGCTTGTCCGGGGAATTGACGCTTACATCGAGATCGATGCCGAGGAAGCGCGCGTCAAGCTGGGCCGCCCTCTGCTCGTGATAGAAGGCCCGCTGATGGACGGCATGAGCGTAGTCGGCGATCTGTTTGGCGCCGGCAAGATGTTCCTGCCGCAGGTCGTGAAATCTGCGCGCGTAATGAAGAAAGCGGTCGCGCATCTGACCCCTTTTATGGAAGCCGAGAAGGCTGAGAGGATCGCGGCCGGCGAGGTCGTCAAGGCGCAAGGAAAAATACTGCTCGCAACAGTGAAGGGCGATGTGCACGACATTGGCAAGAATATCGTCGGCGTCGTGCTCGCGTGCAACAACTACGATGTTATTGACCTCGGAGTGATGGTCTCCTGCGAAAAGATTCTCGAACGCGCGAAGTCCGAGAAGGCGGACATCATTGGACTCAGCGGCCTGATCACGCCGTCGCTCGACGAGATGGTGCATGTAGCCAAGGAGATGGAGCGCCAAGGTTTCAAGTTGCCGCTGCTTGTTGGCGGTGCGACCACGAGTCGCGCGCATACAGCTGTAAAGATTGCTCCGCACTACAGCCAACCAGTGGTCCATGTGCTGGATGCCAGCCGCGCCGTGCCGGTGACTACAAGTCTGCTGAGCGACGATGGCAAGGCGGACTTTGTGGCGAAGCATCGCGCCGAATACGAGGCTCTTCGTAAGGCACACGCCGCCCCGCGCCAGCAGGTCGTGTCGCTGGAGGTTGCCCGCACAAGGCGTACGCCGATCAATTGGCGCGCAGAAGACCTTCCGGTACCCGAGTTCACCGGTGTGCGCGTGCTGGATAATTTTCCCCTCGCGACGCTGCGCGAGTACATCGACTGGACGCCGTTCTTCCACACCTGGGGTCTGAAGGGTATCTATCCCCGCATCCTTGAACATCCGGAACAGGGTGCGCAGGCGCAGCAGATATTTACCGAGGGCAATGCGCTTCTGGACCTCATCATCGAGAAGAATCTGATTACCGCACACGGAGTCTATGGCTTCTTTCCCGCCAGTGCGGTGGGCGATGACATCGAACTCTACACCGACGACGCGCGCGAAGAAGTACTGGAGAAATTTCACTTCCTGCGCCAACAAGCGAACAGGGAAGGCAGCGAGCCATGCCGATCGCTCGCCGACTTCATCGCGCCGAAGGAGATGAAACTGCGTGATCATATCGGCGCCTTCGCTGTAACGAGTGGGATCGGCGTGAAGGAGTTATGTGATCGGTTCAGAGCCAAAAACGACGATTACAACGCGATCATGACCGAGGCACTTGCCGATCGCCTTGCAGAGGCCTTTGCCGAATGCCTGCACAAACGCGTCCGCGACGAGTGGGGTTACGGCCGTGAAGAGGGCCTTAGTCCCGCAGACCTCGTTCAGGAAAAGTATCGCGGAATCAGGCCGGCCGCAGGTTACCCGGCGTGCCCCGATCATACGGAGAAGGGTCCCCTATGGCACCTCCTCGACGTTCAAACGAACACTGGAATGCTGATTACCGAGTCATTTGCTATGTGGCCGGGTTCGAGCGTGAGCGGGCTATATTTCGCCCATCCAGAATCACGATATTTTTCGCTCGGCAAGATTGATCGGGATCAGGTTGCTGACTATCACCAGCGTAAAGGGATGAGCGTGGCGGAGGTAGAGCGATGGCTCGGACAAAACTTGAACTACGATCCTGGATAAATTGCGGAAGGCATCGGCCCCGGCCAATGTCGTATCGCCGACAGAGATGTTTTCGCTTGAATTCCGCCGAAATTGTTACTCGCAATAGCTTGCCAACTATACAGCCATCAGTTTAATGTCGAGGATAAATTCCCTTCGACGCGCGTCTACGCAGCAACTAGATGTGTTCCGATCACACTACTTTGCATGTGGATAAAAAGGCCGTGTCGTGACCCCGTTATCTCAAACCGAAACTCCCAAATCAGATCTGCCAAACATCCTCCACGTCTGCAAGCGCGAGATGGTTCGCCCACTTCGCGACCAGATTTTACGTATTTCAGGCTTCCGCGTCGACTCGACGCTCAGCGCGACTGAAGCTATTTCGATGTTCAGCGGCCCGCCCTACGACCTGGTCCTGATTGATGTCGAGGGCGAACGCGGCATACCGGAAGCAGAGCACCTTTGCTCCACGATCAAGACCGCGCAGCACGATCAGCTCGTCGCGTTTGTCTGCAATTGGCGGGTCGCCATCCTCACCGATTGCCCCGACGAAATCGTGCGGACCGAGTTTGATCCGGCCGCCTTCGTCGCGGGAGTTCGCGGCATCCTTCAAAAACACTAAACGCTTCGTTCCAGACGGATCTATCCAGCCTGGGCCTTGAACATTCTGCATATCTGGCCCGCTTGAATACCTATCCGGCACTGTGCTACAAGTAAGTATTCCAGTCTGCCTGACCGCAGATTTGAATTTCATGCAGAGTGGTTGAGGGACGAGCCCTGCGACGCCACGACAACCGGACAAAACACAGTACCGGTGTCAACTCGCTCCTGACTGGCCGTGAAGCCGCAGGGAACATGAGATTCGGACCATGCAGTTCCGGGAGTAATTTCCGGTCACGCCTGTACCCGCAATTCTCCTTCCTTTGTCTTCGCGCCACCACCACTTGAGAGCTTGGTCGCAGCATTGGAACCTCTCCCGCTCGGAGAGAGTTAGATGAATTACTCTTGCACGACGTACGAACTCGCCTGCAATAAGTGCGGCAAGCGCTACGGCAACCAGCCCCTTTCCGCGTGTCCCGATTGCCTCGCACCCTTGGAAGTTGTCTACGATCTACTCTCCGCGCGCGGTGTCTTCACTCGCGATTCCATCGCCCGCGGCCCGGCCAGCATCTGGCGCTATGCCCGCCTGTTGCCCGTCCCGGAAGGATTCCAGTCTGACCTTCCCGTTGGCTTCACGCCTCTGATCCGAACTAACCGGCTCGGCGCGCGCCTCGGTGCTTCCAATCTTTACGTCAAGAATGACGCCGTCTGCTTTCCGACACTCAGCTCTAAGGATCGTGTCGTCGCAATCGCCCTAGCCAATGCGCAGAAGTTTGGCTTCGACACCGTCGGCTGCTCGTCCACAGGAAACCTAGCCAATGCGGTCGCCGCACAAGCCGCTCGCCTCGGTCTCAAAGCATGCATCCTCGTACCGACGGACGTGGAGCCGGCAAAGATACTCAACACTCTCGTCTATGGCGCGCGTCTTATCCGCATCGACGGCAACTACGACCACGTCAGCCGACTCTCAGGCCTCATCGCGGAGGAGTATACCTGGGGCTTCGTCAACGTCAATCTGCGCCCGTACTACGCCGAAGGCTCGAAGACCATCGGCTACGAGATCGCCGAGCAGCTTGGCTGGCGGCTTCCCGACAACGTCGTCGTCCCAATGGCCGGCGGCTCGCTGATCGGCAAGATCCGCAAGGGTTTCAACGAACTCATCTTCCTCGGCCTGGTCAAGAAGCCTGCGCGTCCAGTCCGTTTTTTCGGAGCGCAGGCTACTGGCTGTTCGCCCATTTCAGTCGCAGTGAAAGAAGGAAGAGACGCCATCGTCCCACAACAGCCGAACACTATCGCGCGCTCGCTCGCAATCGGCAACCCATCCGACGGACCGGCCGCTGCCAGGATGATCCTTGCGGACGGAGGCTGGGCCGAGGATGTCTCCGATGTGGAAATCGTTTCAGGCATTCAGGAACTCGCGGAGACCGAAGGCATCTTCACCGAGACCGCTGGCGGCGTAACCACGGCCGTCACCGCACGACTTTACGCGGACGGCCGAATCGCTCAGGATCAAACAACTGTCATCTGCATCACCGGCAATGGATTAAAAACCACGGACGCGCTCGCCGGGCGTTTCGACCACCTGGACGCTCGCGCCATTCGCCCGAGCCTCGCCGACTTCGATGCTTACCTCCGCACTCTCGACGGTACAGCGGAACCCAAACTGGTTGCAGCAGAAGAACGCTAATGCCAATCAAAGTAGCGATTCTCACCGATTTGACGCGCCACCCCGATGGCCGCAACAGTTGGACTTCGATACTTCTAATTCTTCACCCTGTTGTACAAATTCGAGCGGACTTTCCCAGCACTCTCCACCCAAATCAAGGACGAGCACGGCAAGTTGCCCAGGTTCATCAACATCTACATCAACCACGAGGACATCCGCTCTCTCGGCGGCGATGCGTATGCGTTTCAGGATGGCGACCAAGTTATGCTGATCCCAGTCATGCTGATCCCTCGATTGCGGGCAGTAATGGCGTTTAGCCGGCCAAACTACCAAGAAAAATGCCGTCTAATTATTTTCGCTTGAAGCAACGAAAAACTATCTACGGCTCTCTCATAGTGAGCAGTCTCGCGCATAGGGCGCGTAACCTTTGAAATAAGAAAGCAGGATTCGTTATGTTTCTTATCCTCGCAATTGTCCTGGTTGTGGCGTGGCTCGGCGGTTTCGTAATGTTTAAGAGCGCAGGCATACTCATTCATCTATTGCTACTTTTTGCAGTGATTTCGATTATTATGCATTTCGTTACCGGTCGCAGAACCGTTTAACTAATAGAGCTAGTCATAATCAAGAAGGCCGAGCCCGCGAGGGCTCGGTTTTCTTTGATCTAAGCTCCACTTACTGGTGTGATAACGGTTGAGTTGATGGCAACACGGGGGGCATTACTGAGGCAAGCGCAACAGGCGTCTCTTCTACCAACTCGACCAGTTTTTCCTCAAGCGCTATCTGCAATACTTCGTCCATCTGCTCCACAAAATGCAGCTTCATCTCGGCTTTTAATAGCTCGGGCATGTCAGCCATGTCCTTGCGGTTGTCTTCAGGCACAATCACCTCGAAGATGCCCGCCCGGTGTGCGGCGAGTAGTTTTTCCTTCAGTCCGCCGATGGCCAGCACCTTACCTCGGAGGGTAATTTCGCCCGTCATCGCAATATCTCGCCGCACCTTGATTTTGGTTAATGCGCTCGCGAGGCCGGTTGCAAGTGTGATTCCCGCAGAGGGGCCGTCTTTCGGAATCGCGCCCTCCGGTACGTGTACGTGGATATCGACGTGCCGGTAGAACTCTTTACCCAGACCTAAATGCTGCGCTCGCGACCGGATGTAACTAAGCGCAGCCTGCGCTGACTCCTGCATCACTTCACCGAGTTGTCCGGTCGTGGTCAGCTTGCCCTTGCCGTCCAGAACCTGGACTTCAGTCTGAAGAATAGTTCCGCCGACCTCCGTCCATGCGAGACCCGTTACCAGGCCGATCTCACTCTTCTCGTGCACCTGCGAGTCGCGGAATTTAGCTACGCCCAAAAGTTCATTCAGGTTTTCACCAGTCAGCACCTCGCGATGATTGGCTCCGGTTTGCACCACCTTGCGCGCGACTTTGCGGCAAACATTCCCAATCTCGCGTTCGAGGTTTCGCACACCAGCCTCGCGTGTGTAGCCGCGGATAATAGCTTTCAGCGCATCGTCCTCGAAGACAATTTGCTCTTCGGTCAGGCCCGTACCCTCACGCTGCTTGCGCACCAGGTACTGCTTCGCAATTTCCAGCTTTTCGATCTCCGTATAGCCGTGAAGACGCAGAATCTCCATGCGGTCTTGTAGCGGCCCCGGTATCGTATGCAGCACATTCGCAGTCGCCACAAACAATACATTCGATAGGTCGTACTCCACATCCAAATAGTGATCCTGAAATGAGCTGTTCTGCTCCGGGTCCAACACCTCGAGTAGCGCGCTCGCCGGATCGCCGCGGAAATCCGAAGCCATCTTGTCGATCTCGTCCAGCATGAACACTGGGTTTTTGGTGCCCGCCTTCTTCATGGATTGGATGATCTGCCCAGGCAACGCTCCAATGTACGTTCTGCGATGTCCGCGAATTTCCGCCTCGTCGCGAACGCCACCTAGAGACATGCGCACAAACTTTCGTCCTGTAGCTTTAGCGATCGACATGCCAAGCGAGGTCTTACCCACGCCCGGAGGTCCGACGAAGCACAGGATGGACCCCTTGGGGTTTTTCACCAACTGCCGAACTGCGAGGAATTCAAGGATGCGCTCCTTGATCTTCTCAAGCCCATAGTGATCCGTATTTAGGATTGTTTCCGCATGTTCGATAGAGCGAATTTCCTTCGACCGTTTCTTCCACGGCACCGCCAAAAGCCAATCGAGATAGTTGCGGGACACTGTGGATTCCGCTGACATCGGCGGCATCGCTTCAAGCTTCTTCAACTCCTGTAGCGACTTCTCGAACACGTCCTTCGGCATCCCGGCTGTCTCAATCTTCTTCTTCAGCTCGTCGAACTCCGACTTCTCGCCGCGCCCAAGCTCCTTCTGGATCGCCTTGATCTTCTCGTTGAGGTAATACTCTTTTTGCGCCTTCTCCATCTGCCGCTTCACACGTGACTGGATGGTGCGGTCCATGTTCAACTTTTCGATGGCTACATCTAGCACATCACCAATGCGCGCCAGTCGCGTCTCTGGATCGAACACATCCAAAAGTTGCTGCTTCTCATCGATGCCAAGCTGCAGATTCGCCGCAATCGTGTCGGCTAGCTTGGCGGGTTCGTCCATGCGAACGTTAGCCGCCATCGTCTCGTTATTGAGCGACTGCTGCAGCTTTACATACTGCTCAAATAGACTGTGCACTCGGTGCATCATCTGCTCAACCTGCGGCGTCATCTCAAGCTGGGTCTTGCCCGTGCGCACAGTCGCAACAAAAAATCCATCGTCGTCGCTCACCTCGATCGAACGCGCGCGTTCAACCCCTTCGACCAGCACCTTGATGTTGCCGTCGGGCATGCGCACGCTCTGGACGATGTTCCCAATCGTGCCGGTCTCATAGATATCGTCCGCGCTCGGCTCATCAATTGACGCATCGTGCTGGGTCGCCAGAAAAATCTTCCGGTCGCCGCTAAGAGCCTCTTCCAACGCGCGCACACTGGACTCGCGTCCCACTACGAAGGGCGTCATCATATGGGGGAAGATGACCATGTCGCGGATAGGCATCATCGGCAACTTCCGCACTTCGCCAGTCAAAATAGATTTCGGTTCGTTAATCATATTCTCCCCATTAGACGTGCGAAGCGCCGCGGAGGGTGCAATCTGCGGACAACACTTTCAGTGATTGTAATGCCTTCAGCCGAGGCGGCACGCGCACTTTTGGGTGACAGCAACAATTAGCTGCCGCCGTTGCGCACGAGAACACCGGGCTAAAACCCAATTATGCGCGGTCAAGCTATCGTTCAGGGCAAGGGCTGCAATTACTACAGTAACGAAAGCCCTATCCGGCCTTCTCTAGCAGCATAGGCAGCGTGAGACTGTGCTTCTTAACCATGTCCGACGTGATCGTAAGATCACCGATCTTCTTGTTGCCGGGGACGTAGTACATCAGGTCGAGCATCAGTTCTTCGAGGATCATACGAAGTCCGCGCGCGCCCACCTTACGCTGCAATGCCTCGCGCGCAATCTCCTTGGCCGCATCATCGGAGAACGTTACCTTCACGCCCTCGTAGTCGAACAACTTAGCATATTGTTTCAGGATCGCATTACGAGGCTTGGTGAGAATCTCGATCAGTGCAGCTTCGTCCAACTCATCCAATATTCCAAGTACCGGAAGCCGACCAACAAACTCCGGAATCAATCCATACTTCAACAAGTCCTGTGGCTCTGCTTGGCGTAATAGTTCGCTATCTCTCTGTGCCCGGATCGGCGTGACTTCGCCATCCTTCGCATCCGGATCCGCAATCGCGCGAAAACCCAGGGCCTTCTTGCCAATTCGCCGCCCGATTACTTTCTCAAGCCCGACAAAGGCCCCACCGCAGATGAACAGGATGTTGGTCGTGTCGACGGCGGTGAATTCCTGGTGCGGGTGCTTGCGTCCACCCTGTGGCGGCACATTCGCAACCGTACCCTCCAGTATCTTCAGCAGCGCCTGCTGCACGCCCTCGCCAGACACATCACGCGTAATCGAAGGGTTCTCGTCCTTGCGTCCAATCTTGTCGATTTCATCGATGTATATAATTCCGCTCTGAGCGCGTGTCACATCGCCTTCCGCCGCCTGCAGTAGTTTCAGAATGATGTTTTCGACGTCCTCGCCCACGTATCCAGCTTCAGTCAGCGTGGTCGCATCGACGATTGCAAACGGCACATCCAACATTTTTGCCAACGTCTGTGCCAATAGCGTCTTACCCGAACCAGTAGGACCGACCAGCAGAATATTTGACTTCGCAAGCTCCACGTCATTGCCGCGCGTCTTATTCATCTGGATGCGCTTGTAGTGGTTGTAGACCGCGACCGCCAACTTCTTCTTGGTCTGGTCTTGCCCAATCACATATTCATCGAGGAACGCCTTTACCTCTTGCGGCTTGGGAAGCTGCGCCGGCGCAACGCCTGCCACAACCTCGCTGCGGTCGTCTTCGAGGATGGAATTGCACACCCCTACGCATTCATCGCAGATATACGCCCGGGGATAGTCCGATGGAGAGGAGATAAGCTTCGCCACGGCGTCCTGTGACTTGTGACAAAACGAGCAGCGAAGCGATTCGTCTGAACCGCGGGATGTTTTCATAGTTGCGGCAACTCCTGGAGTCGGACCGATCGTGCAGGGGACATTCACAAGTCTACACCCGAACCCACGTGCAATTAGCTACACGGAAGTCACTGCGATACCCCTTTCTGGTCACGCCCAAGTCATCAATTTGGCCCACTAAAAATGTCAAGCCCCGGCAACGAGGCCGGGGCTTGAGTATTGCCTAGTTATCGGTTCAGGTGCGCGGCCGATCGATGATGTCATCGATGATGCCGTATTCCTTAGACTGCTCAGCCGTCATGATAAAGTCACGCTCCACATCACGTTCGATGCGATCGAGCGCCTGTCCTGTCGACTTGCTCATCAGCTTGTTGGTGATCTCACGAATACGCAGAATCTCGCGCGCATGGATGTCGATGTCGGTTGCCTGCCCACTCAATCCGCCCATCGACGGCTGATGAATCAGGATGCGAGCATTCGGCAGCGCGAACCGTTTACCCTTCTTGCCCGCCATCAACAGGAACGCGCCCATTGACGCGGCCTGCCCAATGCAAAATGTCACTACATCGTTCTTGATGTACTGCATCGTGTCGTAGATCGCCAGCCCCGCCGTGATCGAACCACCCGGCGAGTTGATGTAAAGCTGAATGTCCTTCTCCGGATCCTCGCCGCTCAGAAACAGCATCTGCGCGATGATGACATTCGCTATATTGTCATCGATCGGCGTGCCCAGAAAAATGATGTTGTCCCGCAGCAGACGGCTGTAGATGTCGTAGGCGCGTTCGCCCCGGCTCGTCTGCTCGATCACCATCGGTACCAAACCCATGTCGCTCTCCTCTTGCTTGCCGTTGTCTATCTAGTTGTCATTCTTGGTTTGTCATTCCCGAAGGAAATCTGCTTCTGCTCTTTCCTTAACTCGCAAGCTTCTCATAAAGCGCGGTGCTGGTCTTCTCGCGCCTCATCTCCTCGCGGAGCCGGGCCATCCCGCCGTCCTGCGTAAGTCGCTCGCGAAGCGTCTCGTAAGGCTCGCGCGTTTGAATCGACAGCATCATCACCTCGTTGTCCAATTCTCCATCGCTCACGTCAACCTTTTCCACGTCCGCAATCCGGTCGACCACGAGCGATGCGCGCACCTCGCGTTCGGCCTCGTCACGCTGCGCCGCGCGCAGACGTCCAAAGTCCAGCTTGCGCATGTCTTCCGACTTCATCCCCTGCTGTGCAAGAGCACGCAGACCGCGCTCCAGTCTCGCATCGACACGTTGCTGCACGAACGATTCGGGAACAGGGAAGTTGTACCGACCTATCAGCTCATCCAGCATCTTGTTCTTCGCGCCGGATTCGAGTGCATCACGCTTCCGCTTCCCAACATGCTCGCGCAACTGAGTCTCAAACTCTTCCCAGCTCTCGTTATTGCCAAGCTGCTTTGCCAACTCAGCATCGCGCTCCGGATAAATCTTGCGCTTGATCGCCTTCACGGTAACCTCGTAGCTCACCGTCTGTCCCGACAGCCTTTGCTCGCCAAAGTCCGCCGGATAGTCCACCTCAAACTTCAGTTCCTGCCCGACCTTCGTCCCGCGCAGCGCGTCATTGAATGCGGCCAAAGTGTTCTTGCCGCCAATCTCGATCAGTACGTCCTCGCCAGTCACCGGATCCGTGGGCGTCGCAGCAGTAACGCCCTCTTCGGTCACAGTCTGGACCAATGGCTTGATATCTCCGCGGAACTGAATCTCAGCCCAGTCGCCTTCCGCTAAAGCACGATCCTCTTCCACCGGTTCGACCGTCGCCTGGCTGTCCATCAATCGGCCCAACTCGGCTTCAAACTCTTCCTCTGTGAGATCGACCTTCGGCTTCTCCACGCGCACAGTCTCATAGCCAGTGACGTCAAACTCCGGCAGCACCTCGAACGCAGCCTTGAAACGCAAAGGCTGGCCATCCATCAGTTGCAGATCCAGCAACTGCGGCTCCGATACCGGCTGCAGCTTCCGTTCTACAATCGCGCTTCGGAATCGCTCTGAGACTAGTGCCTCCATTACCTCTTGGCGCAGTTCCTTTGCAAACTTCGACCGCACTAACGATTCGGGCACCTTGCCTGCACGAAATCCCGGAATGCGAGCCTGCTTTTGATATCGCTTGATCACTGTCTTGTAGGCCTTGGAAACCTCATCGGCGGGAACCTCGACCTCAACCTCGCGAGTCAACGCCGGGTTCAGCGATGGCCCATGCTGATGGTCGTGGCCATCCTCATGGCCATGTTCATGGTTGTGGTCATGCTGCTCGGTTGGCGCTGCGTCCAACTGCTGCTCCGCAGTCTCGTTCGTCGCTATCTCGTTTTCTTCTGTCATTTCCGTGGGGTTCAAATCAATGCCTTCCAGAGGTGTCCATAATGGGCCAGGCGCTGCGCATGTTGCAATCGACGGCGGCCGAGACCTCTCTTCCACTCTACGAGTCTTGCTTGCGAAGGGTCAAACCCGGCGACCGCATACTGTGCGAGGACCTATGGCCTTTCCTTCGAAGACCCGTTGCCGGCCGGGGTGAAAAGCTCAAGCCGAACCTTCCACTCCGTCGAGTCGCCCGGCTGCAGAGTCACCATTCCGGAATCCTTATCTTTCCCCCAAGCACGCCCAAATGGGTTGGGATAGTTGTATTGTGGTTCGATTGAAAGATAGTCGGCCGCGGCCGGAGCAATCACCCGCATCGCCTTGATCGTTGGACTCAGTGCAGTCAGTCGCAATCCATAACCGGTTGCAGGATTGCTCAACTCCGCAGCCGGACCGTTTTCCAGCAAAGTCTGATGCAGCCCGACGAAGTAGTCATCCAGGCCCGCTGTTCCCAACTTCGCCCCGCCCTTCATCGAGTAGTCGAAGGCGGTCCCCGCGATCGGAACCACCGCTCCCGTCGACTGCCCCTTCGCCCGGTCGCGCACCTCGACCCGCATGTCGCCCGGAACACGAAGGCGCCATTGTTCCCGACTGCCGCCGAGGATCGCAAATCTCGGATGCCACCCAATACCGATCGGCTCGGCCACATCCCCCACGTTATTCGCCACCACAGTCAACTCAACCGACTGGCTGCGGAGCAGAACGGTCACCGTTACATCCGTCTTTGAAAGCCAGTGACCGTCAAAGTTCCCCATATGAAAGATTGCCTGCGAGGTGCCTCCATCCGGCAAAGTTTCAGAGGACGCCGAGTCCGCCCCACGTGCGAGCAGTAGTCCATCCCGCGCTTCCGAACCCGCGGCAGCCGGTAAAGAAATTGGATGTCCCTGCCATACTGCCATCACTTCGTTTTTGGCCTGTGCTGGTACCCCGGGCAGACTGCCTGCCCACGGCACTTCAAATGCGTTTCCCATCGTCATACTGGCCTGCCCGCCAGCATCGGCACCGCTACCCGTCATTGCCGTCGCAGCACCCTCGATGGATGGCGATGCCAGCAGATTAACCTCCCCCTGGCCTGGAATGTAGGCGGTGATCTGCAGGACATTCATTCCCCGGCCGGGCAATACCGTTGCCGAAAGGAATTCCGGCTCCGTATTGCCCTGCAGGCGTGAGCGCGTGAGTACGATCGCCTCCTGGCCTCCGGGTCGAGGCTCAGGAGCATCCCGTCGTTCTGTGCCGATGTTCGCCTTCAACTTCAGCTTATGAAAGTTCCCAAGCATATGGGCCCTGTACGCAGCGGTCAAACCCACCAGCACGCATAGAAGAAGCAGGCCAGTAACCATGCCCGACCGCATCAGGTTTCGCCGCCAGATATTGTGATACAGCGACGACACCCGCTTCTTCGCCATCGCCAGATACATCCTGCTGATTCGTGGATCTTCCAAGTCGCCCGCCCAGTCTTACTCTCTACTCCGATGTATTCTATCTATGCGGTGATCACATGGGCTCGACTTCCGCCCGCGCTTTTCCATTTACTGGCCGTTATATTGCACCAGCCGACTCACCCCGATTCAGGTCCCCTTTTGCCCAACCCTCTCCTCCAACTTCCAAATCCTGCCCCCAGTCTTGACCGCATCCGCGAGACAATCACTGCATGCGAGCTTTGTCCGCGCCTGCGCGACTACTGCACACGCATCGGCGAAGTTCGCCGTCGTGCCTATCAGGAAGATGTCTACTGGGCTCGCCCTGTTCCAGGCTTCGGCGACCCTCGCGCACGCGTCCTAATCCTTGGACTTGCACCCGGAGCACACGGCGCAAACCGCACCGGTCGGAACTTCACGGGCGACGGCTCAGGGGACTTTATGTTTCCTGTGCTGCATGAGCTAGGCTTCGCCAGCAAACCTCGCGCCATCTCGAGTGACGACGGCCTCCGCCTGCGCCACGCCTGGATTGCCGCGGTGGTCCGTTGCGCTCCGCCCGGTGATAAGCCCACACCGCAGGAGATTCGCAACTGCTCCGTCCACCTCGCCGCCGAAATCAGTGCGCTCCCCAGGGTCCGCGTCGTCGTCTGCCTTGGCAAGATCGCCTGGGACGGCTTCCTCGCGCATCTGCTGCTCACAGGCGTCATAGCCCGCCGATCGGACTACCGCTTCGCCCACGCCGCCGAATACACATTGCCCAACGGCCTTCATCTGCTCGGCAGTTATCACCCCTCGCTGCGCAACACCAACACCGGTCGTCTCAACCGCGCCATGTTTGCTCGCGTCTTCGTGCGTGCCAGAGAACTCGCCGGCCTCGCTTAAAGTTTGCAAAGCGCAAACGGCTACTCCGGCGGTCCTAAGGTGACGACGAAGTACGCCAATTCAGTGTGGCCTGTATTGGCAATCCAGTGCTCGTCGCCTGCACAGCAAAGCCCCACATCTCCAGCCTCCAACGTGTGCTCAGTCCCGTTCAGATAAAGAGTCGCAACGCCCCGCTGCATCAGCCATATCTCGCTGTGTTTGTGCGTCCCGACCGCCTCATGCGGAGCCCCAGGCTGCTGCACTGACTCGTGCATCTCCAAGCGGATATTACCCGCGGCCAGCATCCCTGCCGTGAATTGGTGTGACTCGTGCCCGCCCTGCATTCCCTTGCCCGCCTGCGGTTTAAAAACTCCCGAAGTCAGATTCTGCATAGGCCGCGCCGCCAGCGCAGCGCCCGCAGTGGCTGCGGAAGTAGCTTGCCCCTCGGCGTTCGTGGCGGCCATCGCCACCGCCCCCAGCAGGGAAGCCACCATCCCCGCAAAATTTCGTCGATTCAACTCGTCCATCTTGTCTTCCTCCAAACAACACAACGCCCCGGCGCATTGCACCGAGGCGTTGAGTCTACCGCATCGTCTTCATCAACAACCAGCTACCACAGTTACACGGCCGTCAGCGCCAACCCTGCCACCTTGTCTTCGCCTTCACCCGAACCATCCGCCGAAATTGACCGATAGAACAGCTTATTGTTCTCCATATACACCTCGAGGAACGCGGGCCTCACAGCGATCCCTCCCGCAATAAGCGCCTCCGACAATGGGTCCTCGATGAACCGTTGCAGAGCACGCCGCAATGGCCGCGCCCCATACGATCGCTCCGAAGAAGTCTTCTCCAGAATCCACTGTTTCGCATCATCAGTCACCGACAGCGTAATCGACTTGTGAACCAGGTTGGCGTTGAGTTGCTGCACCAGCAGTTCCATAACCTGCATCAGGTCCGTGTTCGAGAGCGAAGTGAAGATGATGATCTCATCCAGCCGATTGAGGAACTCCGGATTGAAAGTGCGCTTGACCTCGCCCTTCACCAGTTCCTCAATCTTGTCGAGAATCATGTCTTCCTTGCTGCTCTGGAAGCCTAGCCCTTCGCGCTTCTGCAGGTGCTTTGCGCCGATGTTCGAGGTCATCACGATGATGGTGTTCTTGAAGTCCACCGTGTTGCCCAGTCCATCCGTCAACTGCCCGTCTTCAAATACCTGCAGTAGTAAATTGAAGACATCCGGATGCGCCTTCTCAATCTCATCCAGCAGCACCACGGAGTAAGGCGACCGTTTGACCCGCTCCGTCAACTGTCCACCCTCCTCGTAACCCACATATCCCGGAGGCGAACCGATCAGCTTGCTCACGGAATGTTTCTCCATGAACTCCGACATGTCAAACCGGATCAGCGACTTCTCCGACCCAAACAAGAACTGCGCCAGCGTGCGCGCCATCTCCGTCTTGCCCACGCCCGTAGGCCCCAGGAACAGGAAGCTACCAATCGGACGCGCAGGATTCTTCAGCCCCGCACGCGAACGTCGAATCGCCCGCGCCAGCGCCGAAATCGCTTTGTCCTGCGAGATCACGCGCTTGTGCAGCTCTTCTTCAACGCGCAGCAGCTTCTGCGTCTCTTCTTCCTTGATCGAAGTAATCGGCACACCCGTCCAGCGGCTCACCACATCCTCGATATCTTCCCGCGTAACAATGCCCGCCGACGAATCATCGAGGTGATACTTGTCCCGTAGCGCGCGAAGATTTTCCCGCTCCTTGCGCTCCTCATCCGAGTAGAATCTCGCCTTCTCGAACTCGTGATTTGCAATCGCATTCTCCATGCGGTGCACGATGAACTTGATGCGCTTCTGCACCTCGGTCAGCTCTTCGGGAAGGGAAGTCTGACGCAGTTTAACCCGCGCCCCCGCCTCATCAATCAGATCGATCGCCTTGTCCGGAAGGAACCGATCAGGAATATACCGGCTCGAATGCGACACCGAAAAATTGATCGCTTCATCGGTATAAGAGACCGCATGAAACTTCTCATACTTGTCCTTAATTCCCATGATGATCCTGATCGCATCTTCCTCGTTCGGAGGCGGCACCTTGACGGCCTGAAAGCGTCGCTCAAGCGACCGATCCTTCTCAATCGATTTGCGATACTCAGCAGGAGTAGTGGCCCCAATGCATTGAATCTCGCCGCGGCTCAGCGCCGGCTTCAGAATGTTCGCAGCATCCAGCGATCCCTCCGCCGACCCAGCGCCCACAAGCGTATGCAACTCATCAATGAACACGATGGAGTTCTGATTCTCCATCAACTCCTTCATGATAGTCTTCAGCCGCTCTTCAAACTGCCCACGATACTTCGTACCCGCAACGATCAGCGAAAGATCCAACGCCAGCACCCGCTTATCCGCAAGGAATGAAGGCACCTCGCCGTCCGCGATCTTCTGAGCAAGTCCCTCAACAATTGCCGTCTTGCCCACGCCCGGTTCACCGATCAAGACAGGATTATTCTTCGTCCGCCGGCACAAAATCTGGATTACACGATCGACTTCATTGTCGCGCCCCACCAGAGGATCAAGCTGCTGATCCATCGCACTCTGCGTCAGATCGCGCGAAAACTCCGCCAGCATCGACTGCTCTCCGCGCTGCCCCTTACCGCTCTGCTGCGTCGGAGCCTTCTCCTGCGTAGTCCTCTGCAACTCTTCCCGGATCGCCGGCAACCGCAGCCCACGCTCGGTCAGGATTTCTGCCGCAAAGCACTTCTCCTCGCGCAGCAATCCCAGCAGCAAATGCTCCGTGCCTATATGTTTATGCGATAGCCGCTCAGCCTCTTCTGCGGCGTATGCGAGCACCCGTTTGCACTCATTCGAGAGCGGCAGATCGACCGAAGTCGAAACCTTCTCCCGAATCGTCGTATGACCTTCAATCTGTTTACGTATCGACTCCACTGACGCGTGCGACCGCAAGAAGCGGTTCGTCAGAGCCTTGTCCTCCCGCAGCAACCCAAGCAGCAAGTGCTCGGTCTCGATGTAAGGTGACCCAAACTGACTGGCCTCGTAGCGAGCAAAGAAAATCACCCGCCGCGCCTTCTCCGTATAGCGTTCGAACATGTTCCCCCTTCAAGCCGGCCACTGCACCTTGCCCCTGGGAATCCGAAGCCGCGATGCAGCACCATTCATCCAGCTCGTCCCTGCGTCGACAGCCCACCGAGACCCTTCAAGGTGTCACCGGAGATCAGCCCTCCAGAGTACAAAACACCCATTCCACTACTTACTAGTGTAAACGCTGCGTCAAGTGTCCCAAATAACTCAAAAGTTTTGACTAACTTAACATCCTTGTTGCACGAGCCCTGTGCAAAACCAGCACCAAATTTGGTGCACCCATCAAACCTATGTGTCGTTCTATTCTTGTTTGTCACCCCACCGCCGATGGTTTGATGTCCCAAGCCCGGCCGTTTGTCATTCCGCAGCGCAGCGGAGGAATCTGCTTCTGCCCCAGTCGTAAGTCCGCCTAACTAAACCTGCTCTTCCAGCCGCCCACCTCGCAACCTCAAAACACGCGCACACCGAACCGCGAATTCCATACTGTGCGTCACCAGCACGCTGGTTAGTAGATGCTCCTGGTGCAGCTTTTGGATCAACCCAAACACCGCCTCCGCCGTCTTCCCATCCAGATCGCCGGTAGGTTCATCCGCCAACAGCAGCTTCGGCTCAGTCACCAGCGCCCGAGCCAGGCTTACCCTCTGCTGCTCGCCCCCACTCAGTTCGCCCGACCGGTGCCCCGCCCGCGCCGACAGCCCCACCTCATCCAGCCACACCCGGGCCTTCTTCAGCGCGGACGCCTTCCGCTCCCCACGCGCCAGTAGTGGCATCGCAACATTCTCCAGCGCCGTAAACTCCGGCAGCAAATAATGAAACTGCCAAACGTATCCCACCTCGCGATTGCGAAATTCCGCCGCCTGCCGCGCATTCAGCCCGCCGACGCGCGTCTTCCCAACCCATACTTCGCCCGCTGTAGGCCGGTCCAGCGCCGCCAACAGATGCAGCAACGAGCTCTTTCCCGACCCACTCTCCCCCACAATCGCCACCATCTCCCCCGCCGCCACCGAAAAGTCCAGCCCACGGAAAAGCACCACCTCATCCCGAGCACCATCGTCGTCGCTGCCATCAGGGCCACCGCCCGCACCAACTCCCCTTCTTGCACGCGCGCGTCCCGCTACTTCCGGATAGACCTTCGCCAACCCCTCCGCCCGCAGCATTACAGCCATGTGGATGTCGCCTTTCGGAGGGAGCAACGGGCCACAGTCGATGCGAAAAAGCTTGGTGGGTCGTCTTTCGGAGTAGCAGCGGGCTTCAGCCCGCGGAAACTGGCCACCCAAACAGAGGGCTTTAGCCCCGGGCCCTTCCTTCTAAATGCCGCACACGATTCTTTCAACGACTTCCTTTGGCCCCGGGACACATCTTTGCTCACTCCATCACCGCCCTACCCGAATGCCCCGAATAATTCCCCAACGCAATCGCCAACCGGTTCCACGCATTAATCGTCGTAATCGCCAGCGTCAGATTCACCGTCTCCACCTCGCTGAAATGCTCCCGCACCTGCGCATACACCACATCCGCAGCGTGTCCATCCTGAATATTCGTCACCGCCTCGGTCCACGCAAACGCCGCCCGCTCCCGTTGCGTGTATGCACTCGATCCCCGCCAATCACTCAGCTCCGCAATCCGCTCCTCCGGCTCATGCATCTTCTTCAACTCCGCCGTATGCAGATGAATGCAGTACTCGCACCCGTTCATCAAAGAAGCCAGCAGCCGCACCAAATCAAGCAGTACCAACTCCAGCCCGCTCTCGGTGTTCAGGTAATGACCCACCGCCGTCATCCGCGCCATCCCCTCCGGCGCCAACTTTCCATATTCCAATCTCGCCGCCATGACTATTCCTCGTTGAAGAATTCCTGATCGATTTTCTTCACAATGTACGAGGTGTGGTTAAGCACACCGACTCCAAATTCGACACAGAGACGGGCGAAGGCCACACCATCAATCAAGATGATTTTCTTTTCGATTCGCAATACGAACTCACGCGCTTCTTTAGAGAAAGAACTGGTCGTTATGAAAACACCTTTCCTGCCACGTTGGCCCTCCAAGCTTCCCGCGAAGTTTTGTAAATCTGGCCGCCCAACAACATTTGATGTCCACCGTTTGGCCTGTATATGCACAACGTCCAGCCCAAGACGATCCTCCTTGATTACTCCATCGATGCCGTCATCGCCGGTCCGCCTAGTAGTTTTAGCCGCATCCTCGATCGAACCTCCGTATCCCATTGAAACGAGCAATGCTAAGACTACTTTTTCGAAAAAAATAGGACTTGATGTCTTGAGTGCATCGAGAAGTTCCCCTTCAAGCCTTACGCGAATGGCGGTGTAAGTCCTCTCCAGCTCCTCTTCAGGCGTTTCCTGAACGGTTGTCGAGTCGCTCTCCGGTTCTAAAGCTTTTGATTCCGTTCTAGTGCGTCCTTTGAAATCTAGGTATTCCGGATATCTTTCAAGATCCTTGAGGTCGAGGCTTTTAGATTTTCTGCTAGCAATGCTTTGCCGCGAGTTGTAATCCGGAATATTCCCCATGAGATCGACTCAAGTAGGCCCGATTTCCGTAAGTAAGTGATCGCCCAAAGGACACGATCCATCAATCTCGTCCGACCGTTCGGTAACCGGTCGGTCAGGTCTGCCTCGGATAGGTGGAATTGTGTTTGAACATAGGCGAGGGTATCGGCGGGTCGATGCGGCTGTTCGTCTTTCAGATACTCGAGGATAGGAAGTAGAGTCTTTTGAAAACCTGGCACGCTCATGTGTTGGCCAGTCTAGCAGCCCGGCTCATCACTCATACCGCAAAGCCTCCGCCGGCAGCACCTTCGCCGCGCTCGCACTCGGATACAGCGTAGCAATCAAGCTGACCCCTAGCGAAACCGCCGCCACAATCACTGCATCTACAGCCCGCGGCGCGAACGGCAGATAGTCGATTGAATATACCGACGGATCCAGATGGAATCGATAGTGCGCACCCACCCAACTCAACCCATATCCCACGATCAGCCCGAGCACCGTCCCAATCACCGAGATCAGCAGCCCCTGCAGCAGAAAGATCCGCCGCACCTGCGACTCACTCACTCCGAAGCTCATCAGTACGGCAATATCCCGCGTCTTCTC
>JANYLK010000063.1 GCA_025357875.1 Granulicella sp. | reverse complement strand
ATGGTTTAGATCAGGACGCGTGGAGGGTGGTTTGATTGAGCTTTGGCTGGTGCGGCATGGGGAGACGGAGTGGAGCGCGGCGGGCAAACATACCGGCCGGACGGATGTTCCGCTGACGGAGCATGGGCGGGAGATGGCGGCTAAGGTGGGAAAGTACATGGTGCGGACTACGTTTGCGGCGGTGCTGCGAAGCCCGATGGCTCGGGCTCGGGAGACTTGCAAGATTGCCGGGTTTGGTGAAGTGGCGGTCGTGGATGAGGGGCTGCAGGAGTGGGACTACGGCGTGTATGAGGGCAGGACTTCGAAGGAGATTCAGGCGGAGATTCCAGGGTGGTCGGTGTGGAAGGACACGATTGTTGGGGGTGAGACGGTGGAGCAGGTGGGGGTGCGGGCGGATGGAGTGATTGCTCGGGCCCTGACGGCGGGAGGGACGGGCGATGGAGGCAAGGTTGGACTGTTTGCTCATGCGCATATTTTGCGGATTCTGGCGGCGCGTTGGGTTGGGCTGGAGGCGCGGGGTGGGAGCCTGTTTGCGCTGGGTACGGGTAGCGTGAGTGTGCTGGGATGGGAGCGGGAGACTCGGGTTGTTCAGCGGTGGAATCGGACGTTTGATGGTGAAAGCTAGAATGGGCTATGGTTCCTCGGTTGCTGGTGTTTGATCTTGATGGCACGTTGATTGATTCGCAGATTGATCTTTCCAACTCAGTGAATGCGATGCTGGCGCATCTGGGAAAGCCGGAGCTGCCGCATGCGGTGATTGCGGGCTACATCGGCGATGGGGCTAGCATGCTAGTGCGGCGGGCGCTGGGTGATCCTGAGGGGGATGTACACGATGTGGAGTATGTGGAGGCGGCGCTTGGTTACTTTCTCGACTACTATCGCGATCACAAACTGGATTTTACGTATGTCTATGACGGCGTCTTCGAGGCGCTGGATGAAATTCGCGCCGACTATCCTGCGGTGACGATGGCGGTGTTGACCAACAAGCCGGTACGACCGTCACGGGATATTTGTGAGCATTTCACATTGGATCGATACTTCTTTCAAAACTATGGCGGGAACAGCTTTCATACCAAGAAGCCGGATCCCACTGGGCTACTTGCGTTGATGGATGAGGCATCGGCGTTGGAGTTGGGCTCAGCGCGGATTCTGCCGGGCGAGACGGTGATGATTGGCGATTCGGATGTAGATATATTGACGGCACGTAATTGTGGCGCGCGGTCGATTGGATGCACCTATGGTCTGGCGCCGGAGCGGCTTGCGGCGGCGGCCCCCGATGTTGTGTCGCATACTCCTAAGGGATGGGCGGAGGCATTGCGCTTGTTGGTGGGGAGAGCAGTGGCTCGTTGAATTGGCCAGACAGACGTGTGGATCAGTATTGATCGCAAAGTTGTGTGTCCGTGAGCCATGCTTAAGTAACGCCTTTCTGCCTACTTGAAGTGGGCAAAGATTTCCTCTCGCAACAGGTGTGATACGTGTCACAGGCAATGGGTGATTCTCCGTTCTAGTCTTGGTGCAACTCGACCAAGATTTCGACGGGCGACCAGCGGTCATTGAACAGTAAGTATGTTTGGATGCTTCCGCGGAGGATTGAATGAAGCGTTTCTTTTTATGTATGGCGTTGTTCGCGCTACTACCTGGATTTTCGCAAGCAGGGTACGCGGCGAGTGGGAACAAGCAGGCTGCGGTGGTGCAAAAAGCTGCGACCTCTAACCCGGCTGATTTCGTCGGTTCGGATGTATGCGCGACTTGCCATGCGGATGTATCCAAAAAGTTCTCAAGCAATCCGCATTCGAAGCTGGCCTTCTTGCACGGTGGTCAGGGAGCGACTTGCGAAAGCTGCCATGGCGCCGGCAAGGCTCACGTTGAAAGCGGCGGCGATGTCACCAAGATTAAGCAGATAAGCAAGCTGTCTCCAAAGCAGGTTGATGAGACCTGCCTGGGCTGCCATGCTGGAGCTCACCCCGACTTCGAGCGATCACCCCACGGCAAGGCCGGAGTGGGGTGCACGAGTTGCCACAGCGTCCATAAGGCGGAGACAGAGGCGAGCCTGCTTAAGATCTCCCAGCCAAGGCTTTGCTACACCTGCCATACGGATGTGAAGCCAGCATTTGCGCAGCCCTTCCACCACAGAGTGGATGAGGGCCTGATCAAGTGCAGCGACTGCCATGACGTGCATGGCACTTTCCAAGAAAAGAATCTTAAAACGACCGCGGACAGGAATGCTATCTGCACCAAGTGCCATACAGAGAATGCGGGACCATTCGCCTATGAGCATCCAGTTGTCAAGACCGAGGGTTGCGTATCGTGCCACTCTCCGCATGGGTCGCCGAATGCTCGGCTGTTGAACGTGTCGAACATCAATACCCTGTGCTTACAGTGCCATTCAGCGACCAATGCAGCATTCGTAAATGCCGCCTCGCCGCTTGGACCTGTCCACAATCAAGCGACACAATATGTTTCCTGCACTAGCTGTCACACGCAGATCCACGGTTCCAACGCGAGCTTCGTTTTCTTCAAGTGAGAAAAAATATGAGTTATGCCCGTTTTTCTACGATTCTCGATGGTCAACCATGCGGCAGCTTCCATTTTCAGACGGTTGGCAGCATTGCAGCTTCGGTTCTTGTTCTAACGATGACGGCAATGCTGCCGAGCGTTGGAGCGGCCCAGACACCCGCGCCTGCAGAGACAGTCAAAGATGGTTATTCCATCCACCAGACGGCCGATCTAGGTGGTCATATTGCGAGTATCAAGGGCAGCGGCGCCATGTACGACACGCTGGTCAACATCCATTCGGGCCCCCGCGTGTTGGGCGAAACGTTCGACATGCACGCGATGCCGAACTCGAAACATCTGATCTTCGATACCTTGTCCGCATTCACCACCGGATTCGGCGGCGATCCGAACAACGTGGCGACGCTTCGCTTCTCCAAGGGTAAGTCCTACGACTTTCAAGGACTCTTCCGACGCGACCGCCAGTATTTCGATTACAACCTTCTCGGCAATCCACTCGTCCCCAGCGGCCTGGTGTCGAACGGATACACCTTCCCGCAACTCCTCGATTCGCCGCACTTGTTCAACACGGTACGACGGATGACCGATTTGAATTTGACGATTTTGCCGATATCGAAGGTGAGTTTCCGGGCTGGCTATTCGCAGAACATCTCGCAGGGGCCGACGCTCAGTTCGATTCACGAGGGCGCAGATGCCCTATTGCTGCAGAACTGGCGCAACAGCACGGATACCTTTCTAGCGGGATTGGATTGGAAGCCGCTCACCCAGACCCGATTCACCTTTCAAGAGACGGTCACACACTACAAAGGTGACACCAGCTACAAACTGGCACCCTCAAGCCTGAATCTGCAACTGGCCAACGGCACTCCCGTAACCCTTGGCTACGACAATGTGACCGTGCCGGGGAACAGCAGCGCGAGCAGTCCCTGTGGCAATAACCCGCCCATTCTGAGCGGCTCCACGACCCCGCCGACAGCGAATCCTTGTATCAACGGCTATCTGCAGTACAGCCGTTACGAGCCAATGCGGACAATCTTCCCAACGGAGGAAGTCCGATTCCAGAGTTCCAGCATGCCGCGGGTTCACATGAATGGCCGCTTCAGTTACACCGGCGCGAATACGAACCAACCCAACTTTTTCGAGTCCTTTAATGGCCTTCTAAGCCGGTTGCAGCTCGAGGCATTCACGGTCACCGGTTATGCGAAGGCCCAACGGATCAATGTCGCGGGTGACTTTGGAGCACTGTTTCAGATTACCGATAAGATCAGCCTTTCGGAACAGTACGACTACTCCTACTTCCGTCAGCCAGGTTTAAATATTGCTTCCGAGATCGATCAAAAGGGCACATCGATGCTTGCGCCGCCAGCTGCGCCGCTGCCGGCGGCAGTGACTTCTTCCTTCACCTATCTTGGCCAGAAAGTTCAAACGAACCTCGTCACCGCATCGTGGGAAGCTTCGTCGAGGGCGTCGATCTCGCTTGGCTACCGATACCGCACACGTACGATTTATCACATTGCAGTTGGGGACTCCAAGCCTGGAGATGTGATCCCAATCCACGAGAACGGCGGCATTTTGAACGTCGATTTGCGGCCCACATCGCAGTGGCGGATCAACGGCGCGGTAGAAGCCATTTACGACAACAATGCGTATGTCCAGACAAACCCGCGTCAGACTCAGCACTACAAACTGCGCGCAGCTTACAAACCGAAGGATTGGGCCACGGTCTCTGCCGCGTTCAACGATCTCGAACGGCGCGACAATGTTTATCTTGTGAATCATCTGGATCACAGCCGGAGCCTGACTTTCGGCGCCACTCTCGCATCGAGCGAGCATTACGGCCTCGATCTAAACTACGGATACACCGACGTGTATTCGCAGACGACCGAGTGCTACTATTCCACGCTACCGGGCATTCCTGTTCCTCCTGGTACCGCATGCGGCACCAACACATTACTGAGTCATTTCTACTACGATGCTCCGACGCAATATGGAGCATTCAGCATCATGCTGGCTCCGGTCAAGGCTGTGCGTTCCAATATCGGGTATCGCATTAGCGGAGTGAACGGAAATACGGTTTACGATAATCCGCGGCAGGTTCCGGGCGCACTCCAGTCCCAGTACATGTCGCCCTTTGCAAATATTGCCTACACGGTGCATCCAGGATGGATATGGAAGGGCGACTGGAACTACTACGGCTACGGCGAGGATGGAGCAATAGGACCAACCTCCCCGCGCGCTTTCCATAGCAATGTTGTTACGATCGCGATGCACTACGAGTTCTAACAGCAGTACGACCGACTCAGTCGCACGATGACTCAGCGAGCGTGAGATCAACAGGAGAAATTGACTATGAAAATTTATGCTGGCCTTATGCTTGTCGCAACCCTTGCGGCTACAACGATTTCGACCGCCTTTGCTCAAGGGCCGGCGGCGGACACTTACAAAGCCAAGTGTGCGATGTGCCATGGCGCAGATGGTTTGGCCACCGGACCGGCAGGGAAAGCAATGAAGGTTCCATCGTTCAAAACGCCTGAAGCAATCAAAGATACGGATGCAGAGTTCATTGCAGTGACTAAGAATGGCAAAGGAAAGATGCCAGCGTACACCGGCAAGCTAACCGATGCGCAGATCAAGGAAGTCGTCGCATACGTCCGTACCCTCCAGAAATAGTTAAGCCAGTTCGAGTTTGTCAACCGCGTTAGGGAAGCCGTGATTACTATCCTCTTTCCTGAACGATCGATATAGGCCGGCGGAAGGTGAGATTCATTCTGCCTTCCGCCCGCGGGCTCTTTTTAAGTGATGGCGATTTAATCGCGATTTCCATGAGCGGCTGCAACCGAATTTGTGTCGGAGAGGTTTTGCATGACCGGGCCGTTCTTCGAGCCTGTTGGGACGTGTTGCGTTATGAAAGTAGATCTGCTGCGGGCCATTACGTCGAGCGTCGGCAGCAAGTTCAAAATCCTAGCTCAGGCACTCGCCACTTTGCTGCTGTTCTACCCTTTCATGCTCCACGCAGAGACGGACTGCCTCAGCTGCCACTCAGACAAGACTCTCCAAGATGCGGCGGGACAAAGCGCTGGATTAGACATAGACAAGTTCCACGCCAGCATCCATGGTAGCGTGAGTTGCACCGACTGCCACACATCGATCAAGGAATATCCGCACGCCGAACAACGAACTACGGTCAAGTGCGACACATGCCATGCGGACCAGGCTTCGGCGATCGGCGGCAGCGTGCATGCAAAGGCAAACGCGCATCCTTGCACGAGTTGTCACGGGGACACGCACTCGATCTTTCCCAGGAGCGATGCACGATCTGCAGTATATCCACTGAATATTCCACGCACCTGCGGAACCTGTCACGCGAGCGAGACGTTGGCGAAGAAGTACGGTCTGCAGAATGTTTACGCGACCTATATGGATTCGATACACGGGTACGCTGTCAGCAAGGAGGGCTTGCTGGTCGCGGCAAACTGCATGAGCTGCCATGGATCGCACAATATCCTCAGCCACAAGGATGGAAAGAGCACGACATCGCGGGGGAATATTCCAGAGACATGCGGAACCTGCCACGCCGGCGTGAAGGATGAGTACTCGGCGGGCGTTCACGGGAAGATGGTCGCGAGTGGAAACACGAAGGCCCCTGTCTGTTCGGACTGCCATACGGCTCATGCGATCCTGCAGCCGACTGAGGCGACGTTTCGGATGCAGACGACGCCGATTTGCGGCTCATGTCACAAGGATCAACTCGCCACGTACCGAGACACGTTCCACTCACAGCTGGGTCTGCTCGGCGGTTATGTGGAGACGGCACGCTGCTGGGACTGCCATGGGGCTCACGGAATTCTACCTGCGTCCGATCCGGCGTCGCCAGTGAATAAGGCCAACTTGATCAAGACCTGCGGCCGGTGTCATGCCGATGCGAACGCCAGCTTCGTGCAGTACCAGCCGCATGCGAATCCACATAACCGCAAGATGAATCCAGCGCTGTATTACACGCGGTTGTTCATGAATATACTGCTGTGGGGCACTCTTAGCTTCTTCACTCTGCATACCCTGCTTTGGTTTATTCGTGCGAAGAAGGAGCAGCGCAAAAGCAGGCTTGCAGCAGAGGAAAAACATGATTGACGAGAGGGTAGTACCGCCGAAGAGACCGCAGGAAATTCCGCTGGAAACCCACGGCAAGCAGAAATTCTTTGTGCGTTTCACGCTGGCTCAAAGATATCTGCATGTGGCTTTGTTCACGTCGTTTCTCGGGCTCGCGGCGACCGGGTTGCCAATCCGCTTCAGCGACAATGCATGGGCGAGGCTCTTTGCGAAGGCCGTTGGCGGGTTCGGGGCGATTCTTTTCTTCCACAAATTCTGCGCAATCATTTTGACTCTGTCGTTTCTCTATCACTTGAAGGATCTTGCGACGCGCGTATTCGTTCATAAGGAAAAGGGAATTTTCTGGGGACCGAACTCGATGGTGGCGAATTGGAAGGACGTTCAGGACCTTGTTGGCCACCTTCGCTGGTTCGTGGGATTGGGGCCGAAGCCGAAGTTCGATCGCTTCGCCTACTGGGAGAAGTTCGACTACTGGGCTGTTTTCTGGGGCATGATCGTGATTGGCTTTTCGGGATATGCGATGTGGTTTGCGCCATTCTTCGCGCGCTTTCTACCGGGCTGGGCGTTGAACGCTGTGCTTGTGGTTCATGGCGAAGAAGCGCTGCTCGCGATCCTGTTTATCTTCTCGATCCACTTTGTCAACACGCATCTTCGACCTGAAAGTTTTCCGATGGACATGGTGATCTTTACCGGAAAAGAGACGGAAGAAGAGTTCAAGAAAAAGCGTACGCTGGAGTATGGGCGGCTCGTGGCCCAGGGAAAACTGGAAACACGAGTTGGCGAACAGCCCGCGTATTGGTGGGTGAACTTCGCCAAGGTCATCGGATTTACCGCCATCTTGATTGGGCTCACACTTCTTGTTCTGACATTAATCGGATACTTCGGCTCTTCATAACGGGATAAGGGAGTGGGCATGTCTCAGTTTGGCAAATTGGAGAAGACTCTTCGACCGATTCTTTTCTTTGGAAATAATTGGATCAGCCTGATCGGCGGCGCACTGACGACGGCGTCGGCGTTCGTACTGGTCGGATTCTGGGTGGTAAGCTTCTTCGGACATAGCGGGCCGATCAACCCTTACGTCGGCATCGTGATCGATTTGTGTCTGCCGGGACTGTTTGTACTCGGACTGGTTTTGATCCCTGTCGGAATCTGGCTCAGGCATAAGCAGCTCAAGACAGCGGGCGAACTGCCGGCGGTATATCCGCAGATCGACCTCAAGGACCCGGTGTTTCGGCGCGGGATCGAGATTGTCGTTGCGGCTACATTTATCAATTTTGTCATTGTGGGTACGGCAAGCTATCGCGGCATTTCTTATATGGATTCGCCGAACTTTTGTGGACAGAGCTGCCATGTGATGGCGCCGCAATGGGCCGCCTATCAGGTCTCTCCGCACTCGCATGTGGCATGCGTGGATTGTCATATAGGCTCGGGGATTGGTGCAGCCGTCCACGCCAAAGTCAATGGCACGAAGCAACTGATCGAAGTGATGCTGGGCAACTATCCGACTCCGATCAAGGCATCGCTCTCGGAACTGCGCCCGGCTCGGGCTACTTGTGAGGAGTGTCATTCTCCGACGAGATTTGTGGGAGAGAAGTTGCTGGTCGAGACGATGTACGGCGACGATGAGAAGAACTCAATGACGCACAACCTGCTCGCGCTTCACCTTGGCGGAGTGGATTCACTCTCGCGGCTCAGCGGCATTCATGGCCATCATCTCGACCACTACGAGTATGTGGCGAGTGACTCTACCAACCAGAACATCATTGCGGTGAACAAACACAATGCAGATGGGTCGATCACGCAGTTCGTGAGCGCCGACTGGAAGGGGCCGGTGAAGGGCGTGACCAGGCAGATGGACTGCATGGACTGTCATAACCAGGCGACGCACATCTTCCAAACACCGCAGGACGCCATCGATGAGGCGATGCAGGATGGCGGCGTGAATCCGGCGCTGCCTTTCGTTCATAAGAAGGGGATGGAGTTGATTCAGGCGGAGTACACGTCGCAGGCTAGTGCAGCGACGAAGATTACATCCGGGCTCGAAGACTTTTACCGTACGCAGTACTCAGGGATATGGACCGGCCAGCGTGGGGCCGTCGATATGGCGGCAAAGACGCTGGTTGCGATTTACAACCGGAATGTTTTCCCGGATATGAAGGTGACCTGGGGGACTTATCCGAATGGGATGGGGCACAGTGCGCCCGGACACAATCCGTCGCCGGGCTGCTTCCGCTGCCATGACGGGAACCATACTTCGAAGGACGGTAAGACAATTACCAATGACTGCTCGGTGTGCCACAACCTGCTAGCGAGCGATGAGGCGAACCCGAAGCAGCTTTCGGATCTTGGGCTGCAACAAGCGGCGCAATAGCTTAGCGGTTGGCGACTTCTTCGCGCATGGCTTCCATTTCGGCGAGGGCGTGCTGGTTGTTAGTACGATTCGCTACGGCGATGCCAGAGTGCAGGCGCTCAAGGGCTTCGTCGATGCGGCCGAGCGTAACGAGGGTCTGCGCGGACATCTGGTAGGCGGGTACGTAGTCGGGATTGTGCGCGATGCAGGTTGCGAACTCGGCGAGAGCTGCTTGGGGCTGCCCCTTAGCGATGTGTTCCATGGCGAGGCCATAGCGGGCGAAGGCGTTTGCGGGGTCAAGCTGAAGAATTTCGTTGAGCGCGGCTAACTTGTCCATCCCTTGATGTTGACCGCGGAGGGGATGAATTGCAAGGACCTGCTGGGTGAAGCACTGCTCTCCTTACTGCGTCTTTTGAATGAGCTGGTATTCCAGACGTTCGAACGTCGAGTCGGCTGGGCAACTCCATAGAGTTCGGCGGCTTTGCTGGAGGCGGCTGCGGATTCGTTCAACATGTTGAGTTTCTTGTACACGCTTGCGAGCTTACCGTAGGCATCGGCATTGTCCGGCTGGAGTTTTGTGGCAGAGATAGCTCTGGCCGCTTGCTGATACTGATTGGCCAGTACCTGGCGGTCTCGTTCCTCAGATACTGCTGAGCAGTTTGCGCGAGCAGCAAAGCGGGACAACATACGGACACGCATATCAGGATGCCGCGATGCAACGCACAACGTTTGAGGGTGTTACGGAACGGTTGAGCGCTCGGAAGCGGCTGTAGGATTTGCATCCTTGGCACCTCCACGAATGTTGTCGAGGTGCAGCATAACTCTTTTGCAAAGTAACGTACAGCATTTTTCTACGGAGATGTTTGGCGACGTCATCGTTTCCGACTGCTTCACGGGGCGAATCAGGGGCGCGAAGATTACACTGAGAGGATGACTGATGAGAGGGTAGTATCGCGGACGGTGGCTCAATCGCAGGCGGAACGGAGCGAGATCATCTTTCCGGCTGACTCGAATGCATTGGGCAATTTGTTTGGCGGACGGCTGATGCAATTCATCGACCTGGCTGGAGCGGTTGCGGCGGTTCGTCACTGCCGTGCAATTGTGGTGACGGCTTCAATGGATCATCTGGACTTTGTAGCGCCGGTGCATGTGGGCGATCTGTTGATTCTAAAGGCGAGCGTGAACCGGGCCTTCCGCACCAGCATGGAGGTCGGCGTGCGGGCGATGGTGGAGGATGCGCGAGGACAGACGCTGCGACATGTTTCCTCTGCCTATGTGACCTATGTAGCCGTTGACCGCGAGGGAAAGCCAATGCCAGTACCTTGCGCGATCGCGGAGACGCAGCATCAGAAACGACGCTTTGCCGATGCAGGGCGGCGTCGCGAGATGCGGTCGGAGGAGACGCATCGGGCGAGGGAGAGTCGCGCGGCGCTGGAGACTGGTTGGCACGTTTAGAAAAAAGCGGATGACTGGCGAGAACAAGCGCGAAATGCGGGGATTCTTCGCATTCGGCTTCGCTCGGGTCAGATATGACAAATTGAGGTGAGTGATATGGGACATATGGGAGTAGGCGGGCAGCAAGCGCCGCAGGGGCCACAGCCATTGCCGGGTGTGGCGCATGTTGTCGCGGTGGGCAGCGGCAAGGGCGGAGTTGGCAAGACGACTGTTGCGGTGAACCTAGCAGTTGCGCTGGGCAAGCTTGGCTACAAGGTCGGGCTGATCGACGCGGATATTTACGGGCCGAACGTGCCGATGATGATGGGCATGACTCGGCAGCCGGACATCGTGGCCGGGGACCGGATTGGGCCGTTGCTGTCGCATGGCGTGAAGTTCATCTCGGTTGGATTGATCTCGCCGGGCGACAAGCCAATGGTGATGCGTGGGCCGATGCTGCACCAGATTATTCGGCAGTTCCTGCAACAGGTGGAATGGGGCGAGCTGGATTTCCTGATTGTCGATCTGCCGCCCGGAACCGGTGATGTGGTGATCTCGCTGGTGCAGACGGTTCCGCTGACCGGCGCTGTCGTGGTGTCGACGCCGAGCGATGTGAGCCTGCAGGACGCGAGGAAGGCGATTGAGATGTTCCACCAAGTTAAGGTGGAGGTGATTGGGCTGGTGGAGAACATGAGCCACTTCACTTGCCCGCACTGCCAGCAGGTGATTGATATTTTCTCCAGCGGTGGGGCGGAGCGGACGGCGCAGCAGTTTGGGCTGGAATTTCTGGGATCGCTGGAACTTGATCCGGCGATTCGGTCAGGCGGCGATCGCGGTTTGCCGGTGACGCTGGCTGGACCAGATAGCTTGATCGCTGGGCCGTTCTTTGAGATGGCGAAGAAGGTGGCGGCTCGGGCGAAAGAGATTGCCGGGGCTAGCGAGGAGATTCTGGAGATATCGTAAATGGCAGGTCAGAGGTGCTAGGTTCGAGGTTCGAGCAGAGACTACGGAGATTCTGGCTTCGCCAAAATGACGACGTCGGAAGGGACGAGCTTGCGATCGCCTAGGACTAGTGTTGGAGGGTGAGGGCGATTTCGTGGGTAGGGATGGCGCCTTCGCGGAGGATCATCCAAGAGCTGCCGCCGCCGGAGAGGTCAACGATCGTCGTCGGAACCGAGCGGGCAGTAGGGCCACCGTCGATGATGAGTGGGATTTGATCGCCGAGTTGGGCGCGGACGAATTGCGCGTCGGTACACTCAGGCATGCCGCGCAGGTTGGCGGAGGTGGCGGTGATGGGGACGCCGAGACCGGCGACTACTGCGCGGGCTATTGCGGCTTCGGGAACACGCAGGGCGACGTTGCCGGTATTGGCGGTGACGCGCAGGGGAAGGCGTGCCCCGGCCTTGACGACGATGGTGAGAGGGCCGGGCCAGAAGCGTTCCGCCAGGCGATCGAAGGCGGTGTCGATATCGCGGGCCAGGCCATAGGCTTGTGCGGTTTCGGATATGAGTAGCGAGAGTGGCTTGTGGCGGGCGCGGGTTTTAATCTCGTAGATTCGGTCGACTGCTCGGAGATTTACGGGATCGACCGCGAGGCCGTAGAAGGTGTCGGTGGGCAGGGCGGCGACGTTGCCGGCGGCGAGACTCTTGACAACGTATGCGATGAGATTTGGTTCAGGTTCGTTCGGGTGGATGCAGAGTGTCTCGGCCGTCAAAGTCTTCTCCTGCGGAATGGATGGAACTAATGTGGATGCAGCGATGCAGTCAAGCATGCGACGGAAGGCAGCGCATTTCCGCAACCTTAGCATACCTCCGCCGCGTGTTCGGCGGATGGAACGGGCGATCTTCGCACTAGTCGAGGGTGGAAGTGCGAAAGGCTGGCTACGCGGAGTCAGAGAGGGCATACTGGTTGAACGCAACTGATCGTAGATATTGCCGGGCACAAAGGGCTGTCGTCGATTTGCACTGTTTTCCTCTGATGATGAATAAAAAATCCTCCAGTCCGAGTCGGCGTCGAGAGTCTACAGGACGAATGCTGCTGCGGTGGCTGCTTGGGGTGGTGTTGGTGGTTGTGGTGGGGTGGATGGGGTGGCTCTACTTTCAGATCAATGCGGTCGCGGCGCGGGATGAGGCTCGGCCAGCAGATGCGATTGCGGTGTTTGGAGCGGCAGAATACTCAGGGCGGCCTTCACCGGTGCTGCATGCACGGCTGGACCATGCGGTGGAGCTGTACAGGAAGCAGATTGCGCCGCTGGTGATTACATTGGGCGGAGGCAGCGACCGCGATCTGGGCATGACTGAGGGCGGCGTGGGGCGCGATTATCTGCTGGCGAACGGAGTGCCGTATGACCAGATTGTCGCGGAGACGGAGTCCGTTGACACCGAGGAGCAGGTGACTCGGTTGGCGGAGATCGCGCGACAGAGGCATCTCAACAGCATCGTGCTGGTGAGCGATGGGACGCACCTGTTTCGCATACGCAAGCTATGCGAGGATGCAGGGCTGATTGTGTACACGTCACCGCGCGCTGCGTTGGGGCATATCGATAACTACGACCTAGCGATGCGGTATTTTCACGAGATGCTGAGCTACACGGCACTGCGTTTGAATATGAATTTTGAGTGGATGCATGGGAAGTCGGATACGTAACTAGAAAGAACGCATAGGGTGCGTCTGCCATGGGCGTACAAGGAGAAAGGCCTCCACGCTGGTGCGGAGAGGCCTTTTGATACGCGCAGTGAACTAGGTTTTTATGAAGCGTCGGTGGGCTGCGCCTGCGAGACCCAGGAGGCCGGTGCCAAACAGGATGAGGGAGGACGGCTCGGGGGTTGGGGCAGCGCCGCCGTTGATCACGAGGGTGCCCGTTGCAGTCTGGTTTTGCGCGGTCCCTGCGCTGAGGAAGTAGGTGCCGGTAATGAAATTAGGGGCACTCTCGCTGCCGCTATAAAGTTTGGCGCCATTGTAATAGGAGCTTATGTTGCTGATGGAATCTTGGATATAAAAGTCGAGCCCCGCCTCGGTTGCGGGATTGTAAAAGGCTATGCCACCGGATACCGTTACCTTGCCGGAGTCTGTTATCGGCACCAGTATGTAATTGCTGTAAAAGGTCGGGGATGGGATGAGAAATCCGGCGGGGAGGTTGAAGGTAATGGCAGAACCGCCGGTCGGGGTGAAACTGAAAGTATCGGCGTTGGCGGCTGCGGGAATCGCAAGAGCAGTAATCAGAGCTGAGGCAACAAGTAGTGCACGCATGAGGAGCCTTTCTTCTTTTGACGAGGTACGCTCCGAGTAGGCATCTTATTGGGGTGCATGTCAATACAATCGAATACTCATTCTGTCAATCACCATTTGGTTGTACATCTCGTATGATGAGCGTAATTTTGCCGAATGCTGGGAAAGTTTAGGGATGCGGAAAGAATGTCGCGATTCGAGCAAACGGAAAGACGATCGCGGCCGCGAAGGCGGTCGAAGCAAAGTTGACCAGGTCGTTGCCGAGATAGCCGCGGTGTTCGAGCGTGGCGCCGAGAAGCGAATCGAAGAAGAGCCCAAGGGTGGCGGCAGTAAGAGCGATGAGGAACTGATCTGCATGGAGATGCATCGACCACGTTCCTACACCGGCTACAGCTGCAGCGGCGAGGATGCCGGCACAGGTTCCAGCCAAGCTGATTGCTCCGTCTCTTCCGATCGGGGCTGGGCGGAAGGTCGTCAGTAGGATAGGTTTTCCGCCGAATGCCTGACCAATTTCAGAAGAAACAGTGTCCGCCGTGGCTTCCGCGAGTGCGGCCAAAATGATGATGGAGGGATACCAATTGGAGTTGATATCTGAAGTCTTCGCGTCGTGTGTTATCAGCCAGGTGATGAAGTTATAGCCGACCAGGTTTGAGAAAAGGGCGACGACACCGAGATTCGCGATGACCTGTGAGGCGCGGCGGCCATTACGGCTTTCTGCGAGGCCGCGTTCTGACTTCTTCTTCCGGCCGACTCGTGTAGCGAGGAAGGTGAGGGCGAAGAGTGCAATCAACGGGGCGAGAGCAGAGTGTAGGGGAGATCTGATCGCGCCGGAGTAAAAGGTGACGAGGAGGCAGATCATGCCTCCGATGAAAGCCGCGGCAGGAGTGGCTGCGCGAAGAGCCCAGGCTGTGAGGGCGAATGCGACGCTCAGGGCGAGGATTTTGACCAGCTGTAAAGCCCATGATGGGTATCCGAGTATGGTCAAGTAGATAAGTTGTGCACATGCCAAAGAGATCAGCGGTGTCACGATCCAGACGAGGATTTGGGACTGGCGGCGGTCGCGGGCTGGCGGGATGGTCTTGAGTGGCCGGGTGTCGGGCAGGGTGCCACTATGCTTGGGAGCCGGAGTGCCGGGGCGGGTCATTCTAATGTCCAATCCTTCTGACCTGCCTGCGTAAGGGGGCGAGGTTGAATTACAATCAAGGCTTGAGCATAGTCGGCACCAGAAGCAACGTGGGAGAAGTTTTGCACTTAGAGAAATCGCAGTCAGCTGGTAGCGGGAGAAGGGCCATGCAGATGGCGGCGGCGGCGGGAATTGCTGCTTGTTTGGGGATGGTTGCCGGGTGCGGGAACACGTATCGCCCGGTGCTGGCCACGATTGGCACGGTGGGTCCGGCAGGACAGCCGCAAAAATATGCGGTTGCCATTTCTACACCGACCCCACCGGGTAACCCGTGTCCGCTTCCTGGCCAGCCAACATCGAACGGACTGTTGACGATGGTGGACTTCTCCGGCGATACGGTTTTGGTGACGGCCCAGCTGGGCGTGAATCCGTATTATCTAATTTTAAGCCGGCAGGGAACGACGGGCTACACGCTGAACTGCGATAAGACGCTGAACTCGTTCGACATTAGCACGTCGTTGATCGCGAGCCAGGTGCTGGAGTCGACGCTGCCTCCGGGTGCAAACCCAGCGAGCCTGTTTCCGGGTTCCAACTCTACTTATATTGCGGATCCTGGAGTCAATGCGATCGATCAGTTGACCAGCACACCTCCGGCGTTGAAGCAGGAGTTGCCCATCGCCAGCGGCTATGCGCCAATCTACGTCGTGGGCGAGGCGGGTGCTGCTCGCGCGTATGCGATCAGCCAAGCGACGAATGGTGGACCCGGGCAGGCAGTGGCAATTGAGACGGGCAGCAATACGATTTCGGCTACGATTCCGGTTGGACGCGGGCCGGTGTACGGGGTGATGACGGTCGATCAGCGCCGCGCGTTCATCCTGAACCAGACCGACGGTACGGTGTCGGTGATCAACACGCAGAACAACGCGCTGGATACACCTCTCAATACGATCCCAGTGGGACCGCGGCCGGTGTGGGCGGACCTTGCATCAGGCCTGGATGAGCTGGTGGTGGCGAATGAGGGCAACGGCACGGCACCGGGCTCAGTAACGATTATCAACATTCCACTGTGCTCGGTAACGGCACTGCCGACGAATCCAAATTGCAATGCCGTGAATCCGATTGACGCCGTGAGTTTTGGATCGATTGCTGCGACTGTGCCGGTTGGGATCAACCCGATCATGGTGTCAGTGCTGAGCGACTTCACGCGAGCTTATGTCGCCAACGCGGGCGTTGCGGGGCTGCCGTGTGCGACCGTTGCGGTCCCGGGCGTTTCTACAACGTGCACCGTGTCTGTAGTCAACTTGCTAAGCAATACGGTGACGGCGACGATCCCAATTAATGGACACCCTGTTTACATTGCAACTTCGGATGCTACGCCGACCGGCAAGGTTTATGTAGTATGCAAAGACTCACAGGTGATGACGGTGATTGAGACGGATACGGATTCGGTGCTTACAACGATTCCTCTACAGGGGTATGGGATCAGCGTGCGGATGACGGCTCCGTAGAAGTGGCTATAAGTTCGTGAAAATGCCCCACATCTCAAAATCGAGGTGTGGGGCATTTTCGTAGGGCAAGGGTGAATGAGATTCTTCTCTGCGCTCAGAATGACCGCAGTGGGTTAGCTTCCGGACATGATGATGGGTGCGGTGGGGGTCAGCGAGCCGCCGTCTGCTTCGATGGTTACGCCGAACGCCTTGGCGGCTATGCCTTTCGGCAGGTCCGGCATAATGACGCTGGCGTTGCCCTGATCATCCGGGTGGAAGGTTCCTGCGGGAATGGGGGCAGTGCCGTCCGCGGGTATTACCCACAGCTCGTAGGTCTTGTAGGTCTGGAGTGGGTCAAGGTTGCTGGCGAGGAAGATGAGCTTGCCCTTCTCAGGGTTATAGGTCACACCGCCAGTGGGCTGGGCCTTGGGCTGCGGCTTGGTGCTGAGGCTTACGCGGACGGCCTTGGGGTCGGTCAGCGCATCCATAAGCTGATGCGCAGAGGCGGCGTCGGTGTTGAGGCGCTGTACTGCGCCATTTTGCGCGGCGAGGGTGTTGCGTAGGGCCTCACGGTCTTTGTACTGAAACGTGATGGCGATGGCGAGTGCGGCCGCGACAGCCCATCCGGCAACGGCGAGGATGGTACGGCCGACATGCCTTTGCGGACGGTCTTCGATGCTGAGGATCGATGCGCTGCGACCGAAGGCGGCAATGGGCGGATGCGAATCTGCCTCAGGCTCGGCTTGGACCTTGGTCTTTGCGATGGGGACGATCTTCTTCTCGCGGGCTATCTGCTGCATCAATCGCTGACGGGAAAGATCGGACGGCGCATGGAGGTCGACGATAGAGGCAAAGAGCGCGAGGTCTCCGTTGATGCGTGCGAGTTCGCTGTGGCACTCGGCGCAGTTCGCAAGGTGGCCGGCGATGGCGGTGGAATCCTGGTTGGAGACTAATTGCATGGCGTAGAGGACGATATCCTCGGGCGTGGGATGGCTCGATCCGCCTGGTCCGTTGATGAAGGAGTTTGGGTTGGCGCTCATGATTGGAAGGCCTTTCTCAACGTGAGCAGCCCGGTGCGGATTCTGGTCTTGACGGTGCCTAACGGGTCTCCAGTCATCTCTGAAATTTCAGAGTGGGTGAGGCCGTCAAAAAAGGCCATTTCAAGAGTCTTGCGCTGCTCCATGGGAAGCTTGTGGATCACGCCGCGAGCGCGTTCCATGAGCACGTTTCGCTCGGCCTCGTCGGCGAGATTGTAGGACGATGCGATTGGAACATCGTCGATGTCGGTGGTGGGCCGCTTGCGGCGCAAGGTGTCGATGGAGCGGTTTCGCGAGACGATAGCAAGCCATCCTCCAAGACTTCCCCGGGCTGCAGTGAAGCTGTCGGGATTGCGCCAAATCTGCATAAAAACTTCCTGAAGGACATCTTCGGCCGCCGCTGGATCTCGCAGTACGCGGAGGGCGACGGAGTAGACGAGCTTCGAATACCGATCGTAGAGCGAGGCCATTGCGTGCTGGTCGGCCAATTGAACTAACGCGAGGAGGGATGAATCGTCCTCAGTAGACGGCGGCGGCACGTTATGGACTCCGGTTTCTCTATACATGGAACGCACCCGTACGCTGGCTGGATTGCCGGTGGCCTGACATTTGTGGAGCGAGGCAACCCTTACAGTGAAGATTTAAAGCCACTTTGCCCACAACTTCGATCGGGCAAACTCCACGGCGCCTCTAGTGTACTTGATTTCGAGCTTTGCGAAGGACGGGCTAGTCTGGACTGAGAGATGAAGATTCGTCTGGATAAAGCGCTGGTGGAGCGGGGGTTGGCGGGATCACGGGAGCGCGCGCACGCCTTGATCCTGGCGGGACGCGTGCTGGTGGCAGAACAGAAGGTGGAGAAGCCCGGAACGCCGGTGGAGGAGGGCGCGGCGCTGCGCGTACTGGGCGACGAGATGCGGTATGTGAGCCGTGGAGGTCTAAAGCTGGAACGGGCGCTGGAGTATTGGGGCATTGCGTTGGAGGGACGGGCATGTGTGGATGTGGGCGCATCCACAGGCGGGTTTACGGACTGCATGTTGCAGCATGGCGCGACCAGTGTGCTTGCAGTGGATACGGGGTATGGGCAGATCGCGCATAAGCTGCGAGTGGATGCGCGGGTTAAGTTGATGGAAAGATGCAATGCGCGGTTGCTGGGGGCGGGTGACTTGGTGGGAGCCATGGAGTCAGCAGAGTCGGTGGCTGAAGAAAAAGCAGATTCCTCCGCTGCGCTACGGAATGACAAACAATTGGCGCTGCGGAATGACAAACGCAGAAAGGCGATCTCGTTTCTGGCGATGGACGTTTCGTTTATCTCAGCGACTCTGGTGTTGCCAGCGATTTTGCGGGCGCTGGTCGGTGCTGGCGAGGTGTGGCGAGGTGAAGCGGTGGTGCTGATCAAGCCGCAATTCGAGGCCGGCCGCGAGCATGTTGGCAAGGGTGGGATCGTGCGCGAGCAGGCGGCGCGAGACTTTGCAATCGAGCGTGTCAAGGAGTGCGTGGCGGAACTCGGTGGGACGAATATTGAGGTGATCGACTCGCCGATTCATGGGATGGAAGGGAATTGGGAGTACCTGTTGCATGGGCGGTTCGGCGAAGTTGCAGAGGCTTAACGCCGATGACACCGATTGGACCGATTTCTCTTCGGAATTAGGGTTTGTCGGGGTAGTCGGTGTTAGGGGTTTATGTTGCGGGCGGTACACTGGTTGGCGATGCCATTAGCTGGAATAATTTCGAAGCCTCAGAAGGCGGAGTTGGGTACGATTCTGCCGGAACTGCGTGAATGGTTGCGCGAACGTGGTTGGGATTGCGTTCTTGATCCGGAGAGCGCGGCGTATTTGTCGGACTCGGGCGTGGAGGGCGTTGCGCGGGCAGAGATGCCGGATCGCAAGCCGGACCTTGTGGTCGTGCTCGGCGGGGATGGAACGCTACTTGCAGCCGCGCGTGCTTTCGCGCACACCAACATTCCGCTGCTAAGCGTGAATCTCGGCTCGCTGGGATTTCTTACCGAGGTGCCGATCTCTGATCTGTACGCCACGCTGCAGGCGTGGTGCGATGGCACGGCTTCGATCGAGGTTCGCAGCATGATGCGGGCGGAGCTGTTCTGCGCAGAGAAGGGCGAAATTACGCGGCGGTGGGACGCGCTGAACGATGTGGTTGTGGCGAAAGGAACGATTGCGCGCATGGCGGATTTCGCGGTGGAAATTGATCGTCAACCGGTGGCGTCGTTCCGTGCGGATGGCGTGATCTTGTCGACGCCGACGGGTTCGACGGCGTACAACCTCGCCGCGGATGGGCCAATCGTGATGGCGAACGTGAATTGCATGGTGGTGACGCCGATATGCCCGCATCTGCTGACGATTCGGCCGATTGTCGTGCCGGGAGAATCGGCGATCAGTGTGCGCGTGGAGGGCGTTCCGAATGAGACCTATCTGACCGTGGACGGGCAGGAGGCAGTGCCGATGCATGTTGGGGACGAGGTGCATTGCCATCGCAGCGAATACAGTGTGCGATTGCTAAGGCTGAAGCCGAATGGTCTATTCAATGTACTGAGGTCGAAGCTGAAGTGGGGCGAGCGGTAAAGGGCCTCAGTTGCGCTACAAACCCTTTACCCAGACCAGAATAATGTGCGCCGAGTAGCGTCTCAAAAATTCGGCCCATTACAGTAAAGCCGCAGGGGCCAGCGGAGGCGGATATCGGGCAGAGTCGACGATACGCGCTTCGGTCAAACCTACCGGAATCGCTCAAGTGCTGCATCGCGGCATGTAACTCCGCCAAAACGACACGTTTCCTTATTATCTTGGAGTGGTCGTGCGAGTGAAACAAATAGTACAGACAAGTTGCACCTGTTCGGTCCGACGCCCATTCTTCGAATCGGTAAGGATCACCATTTTGAAGTTTCAAGAACGTACCTACGATTTCAGGGATCATTTGTTGTAAGGCCGATTGAGTCGGGACTGTAGATTCTATTTCTCCCATAGGAGATCCTCAGGTCAGATGCAAGGTAGATGTAAATGGTTCAAAACAGATGCACAATAACCTGATTGGTGATGAGCGCGGCGACGTAGGCGACCACAGTCATGTAGGCGAACTGCATGGCTGGGAACTTCCAGCTATTGGTTTCGCGGCGAACTACGGCAAGCGTTGACGTGCACTGCATCGCGAAGGCGAAGAAGACGACCAGGGCGATGGCTCCGCCGAGGGTCATGTCGTGGCGCAGGGCCGCTTGCAGGCCGAGTGAGTGCGTGGTGGGGTCGACTCCGTAGAGCGTGCCGAGGGTACCGACGATAACCTCGCGCGCGACGATGGAACTGAGCAGGCCAATGCCAATCTTCCAGTTGAATCCGAGCGGGCGAATGACCGGCTCGATCCAGCGACCTACGTGGCCGATGACGCTATTGGTAAGGTCGGCGAGTTGAGCTGTGCCCGATGCGAAATGGACGGGAACTACGCTGAGGATCCAGACCAGGAAGGTGACGGCGAGGATGACGGTGCCGGCCTTCTTGAGGAAGAGCTTTCCGCGGTCGTAGAGACGCAGCGACAGTGAGCGCACCGTGGGCCAGCGATACTGTGGCAGTTCGAGGATAAAGGGCGCGGAGGTCGCCTTCATCACAGATGAGTTGAGTAGCTTAGCGGTGAGTAGCGCGGCGATAAAACCGAGCGCGTAGAGGCCGAGCATGACCAGCGCGCGCAAGCCCATAACGCCGCCAAGAAACATACGGTTGGGGATGAACGCTGCGATGATGAGCGTGTAGATGGGCAGGCGCGCCGAGCACGTCATGAACGGCGCGACGAGGATGGTGGCGATGCGCTCGCGCTTGTTCTCGATGGTGCGCGTGGCCATAATTGCGGGCACGGCGCAGGCATACGCGGAGAGCAGCGGGATAAAGGCTTTGCCGTTGAGTCCGATGGAGCGCATAACGCGGTCGGCGATGAGTGCGGCGCGGGCGAGATAGCCTGAGTCTTCCAGCACTCCGATGAAGAGGAAGAGCAGCAGAATCTGCGGGAGGAAGACGAGCACCGACTGTACGCCGTTCCACAGACCGTCACGCAGGAGCAGCCGCAGCCAATTGTCGGGAAGCAGGAGCGCGACTTTGGCGCCGGCTCCGGTGAGCAGGTTTCCGAGACCGTCCGAGAGCGGCTGGCCGAGCGAGAAGACCACCTGGAAGACCGCGAATACTACGGCAAGAAAAATCAGCGGGCCGGCAAAGCGGTGGAGCAATACGGCGTCGAGGCGGCGTGTCCACAGCGAGGCTGCGGGTGACTGATAGCTGGTGCGCGCGGTTACTTGAGTGGCCCAGGTTCGGCACGATGCGGGACTTTGCAGCACGGGCAATTGAACGGGACGGAGATTGGTGCTCAGTCTGTCGTCCGCATGAAGAAGGAAGTCAGGAATGACGTCAAGGCCCTTGCCCTGCGAGGCGCTGATGAGGGCGACCGGATGGCCGAGTTCGCGGGCCAACGCCAGCGTGTCCAGCTTGCCGCCACGTGCGTCCATCTGGTCGGACATATTCAGCAACACGAGCGTAGGCAGGCCTATGGAGAAGACTGGCGCGGCGAGCATGAGTTGGCGGTTGAGGTGGGTGGCGTCGAGCACGAGCAGGACGCAGTCAGGCTTGGGCACACCGGGCATTTTGCCGGTGAGGACTTCAACAGCGACGCGGGCATCCTCGGAGTAGGTGGCGAGTGAGTAGATGCCGGGCAGATCGATGAGCGTTAAGTCGTTGCGACCGATGCTCTTCATACGGCCGGAGTGGTGTTCGACGGTGACGCCGGGGTAGTTTGCTACCTTCTGGCGCATACCGGTCAGGCGATTGAAAAGGGTCGACTTGCCGGAGTTTGGGGGGCCAATGAGCGCTACGGTTCGGAGGCGCGACTTGGTGCCGACCGGTGCGGGAGGCACCTGCTCGAGCGGTTCCAGGACCGGAGTATGGCAGCTCATGCGGCTACTCCGGGCGCGAGCTTGAGATAGATGTGGCAGGCGGTTTCGTTGCGCAGGCCGACTTCGACGCCGTCGATGCGATAGACGGTGGGATCGCCTGCGGGAGCGCGGCGCAACACCTCAACTTGGGTGCCGGGTAGGAAGCCCAGATGGGCGAGGTAGTTGCTAACCTCTTCGGGCAAGTCAAGAGACTCGACTACGCCCGTATTGCCAACCTTTGCTTCGCTTAGTGCGGTAACTTTTGTGTCAATCATATCGACCCAAACTCATATCCGACCAACTTAGTCCTCTTTATAATACGGCATCTTGGGAAAGTCTGCTTGTGACGAATATCACAGAGTTTCAGCAGGTTAGGTCCTCTCGCGTCGAGCCAGCTCGTACCCAGGCGATTCGTCGGCAGCTGGCAAATTTATGTTGCGTTCATCGGAGCTGCAGGGGCATGTGGGATGCTAAACCGATGTGCACATTTTTGATTCGTGGCCGATTGCGTTTGGCTCTGGCTATTTGGCTGGTGGGGTTTATCCCGCTGGGCGGGATGCTCGGTTTGGCGGCGTTTGGGCAGGTGCCGCAAACTCCGATGACGGTGATGCTGATTCGTCATGCGGAGAAGCTAACGGATGGGCGGGGGGATCTTTCACCGGCAGGATTTGAGCGGGCGAAGTTGATTCCGAAGCTGTTTGGCCGCGCGGCCCCACACGATCTGCCGAAGCCCGACTTTTTGTTTGCGACGCATGTGAGTAAGAAGTCGAATCGGCCAGTCGAGACGATCACGCCGCTCAGCCAGGCGCTGCGATTGCCGATCAGCTCCGAGATCGCCGATAAGGATTTTGCGACGCTGGCTGGTGAGTTGCTGAGCGGGAAGTATGCGGGGAAGGTTGTGCTGGTGGCGTGGCACCATGGATCGCTGCCGGGATTTGCTAGGGCGTTGGGGGCGATACCTCCGTACGATCCTTGGCCGGAGACGCAGTTTGATCGGGTGTGGCGGATTGAATTTCGGGATGGGAAAGCGACGCTTACGGATCTGCCGCAGGGGTTAATGGCGGGCGATTCGAAGTAGGACTCCAGGGTCGCAGGGTTGAGGGTCTACATCCCACCCTTGGCAAGGGCGCGAAGGATGGGGCACCCGGATTTTCTCGGGGGAGTCGGAAAAAGGCGCTCAGCGGATGCGTGAGCTTTTAGCGGATGCGGCTGCCAAGGGCAATCTCGTCGGAGAAGGTGGCTAGGATGGGCTTGTTGGAGTGGTCTTCGCCAGATGCGGCGAGCAGCATGCCGTGGGATTCGAGGCCGCGCATCTTGCGGGGTGCTAGGTTCGCGATGACCGCGATGCGTTTGCCGATGAGCTCTTCGGGGGTGTACCACTCCGCGATGCCGGAGAGGATCTGACGGCGAGATGGGCTGAAGCTGGGGCCGAGATCGACTTCGAGGCGAAGGAGTTTGTCGGCCTTGGGGATGCGCTCGGCGATGACGATCTGCGCGACGCGGAGGTCTACTTTGACGAAGTCGTCGATGGTGATGATGGGGGTGGATTCGGGGACAGCCGGTGCGGCTGGTTCTCCGGTCAGCAAGCTTACCTCTGCGGTGACAGACGAGACCAATCTCTCATTGACGGCTTCGGGAGTGGGCGATTCCATTTCGGTCATTATTTGGGCTAGTCCTTTGTCTGCTCTGGGGAAGATGGGGGCGAGGGGGCCTAGCTTTGTGCCGGGTTTCAGACCGCCCCATTTCACGTCTTTTAGTTCGCCATTGCGTGCGGCTTCTTCGATGGAACCGAGGCCTAGTTGTGCCCAGACGGAGGCGGTGGCGTAGGGCATTACTGGGTAGAGGAGGGCTGTGATGATGCGGATGGATTCGGCGGCGGTGTAGAGAAGTTTCCCTATCCGCTCGTTCTTGTCCACTGCATCGGACTTCGACAACTTCCACGGTGCTTCTCTGCTTAGGAATTCATCGGCTGTCTTGATCGCGAGTTGGGCCTCTGTGAGTAGCGCAGCGAATGCCTGCGTGTCATAGAGTGATCCTTGAAGATCGGCGGTTCTGAGTGAGTAGCGAACTACTTCCGCGCTCGATTTGTCTTCAAGCCAAAGGCGCTCTTCCCATTCTCGGCCTTCGTGGTTTGGAATGACCGCTGAGCAGTACTGTTCAATCATTTTCAACGTACGGCTGACTAGGTTGCCGTAGCCGTTGGCCAGGTCGGCGTTATAGCGGGTGATCAGGGCGTCGAAGCTGAAGCTGCCGTCCTGGCCGAAGGGAATTTCGCGGAGGAGGAAGTAACGGATTACATCGGCGGCGAAGAGGTCTTGTTGGGCTTTGGTGGGCGGCGCGAGTGCAGACCCAGTGGCGGAAATGGGTTGAGCTGTGTCGGCGTGGCGGTTGACTTCGGGGTCCTTCGGCTGCGGGCTGTGTCCTTCGCTCAGGATGACGGCGTTTTTGGCGGCAGCCATAACGGCGTTTGTGGCAGGGGCGGGGGTGGCGTTGGGCACGGGTGGGCAGAGGGCACCGAAGGCGTCGAGGATGGTTTCGGTGCGGACTACGTTGCCGCGGGATTTCGACATCTTCGATTCTTCGAAGAGGAGCCACCCGTTCGCGACTACAGACTTCGGGAGCCACTTGGCGTTCCATTCAGCTTCGGGAACTTCTGGCGGACGCAGACCCATCAGGAACGCGGGCCAGTAGACGCAGTGGAAGCGCGTGATCTCTTTGCCGACGAGGTGGAGGTCTGCCGGCCAATATTCTTCGAACTTTGCAACGTCGGCGGGCGCGTCGGAGCCATAGCCCACGGCGGTCATGTAGTTGGCAAGGGCATCGAGCCAGACGTAGATGACGTGTGTCTCGTTGGCGGGCACGGGGATTCCCCAGGTGAAGCTGGTGCGCGAGATGGAGAGGTCTCGTATGCCGCCGCGAAGAAAGCTGAGAACTTCGTTGCGGGTGGTTTCGGGTTGGATGTGGAGCGCCGGCGGCTCACCATTCGGGCCGCTCTCAATCAGCTTGATCAGTTTTTCCTGGTAGTCGGAGAGGCGGAAGAAGTAGTTTTCCTCGGTGACGGTTTCGGTGGGCTTACCGTCGGGGCCGATGGTGCCGGGAGGGCCATCAACGAACATCTCCTCCGAGACGCAATACTGGCCGGTGTAGGAGCTTAGGTATATCGCACCGCGGGCTTCAAGATCGCGCCAGAGCTTTTGTACGCCGCGTTTGTGGCGTTCGTCGGTGGTTCGGATGTAGTCATCGTTGGTGATGCCCATGCGCTTCCAGAGGTTCTGGAAGGTGGCAGAGACTTCGTCGGCGAACTGCTGCGGGGGAATGCCGGCCTTCTCGGCGCTGCGTTGAACTTTCTGGCCATGCTCGTCGGTGCCGGTGAGGAAGAAGGTATCGTTGCCGAGTAGACGGTGGCGTCGGGCGATCACGTCAGCGGCGATGGTGGAGTAGGCGTGGCCGATGTGAGGGCGGGCGTTGACGTAGTAGATCGGCGTGGTGAGGTAGAACTTTTTGGGGGTATCTGGCATCGGCTTAGGAAAGGCCAGTTTAGCAGGGTGGCGAGGTTCTAGGTACGAGGTGCAAGGTTCGAGGTCTAGGTTCTAGTTTCAAGGGGGAAGCGTGAGATGTGGAATACAGGATGAGATGCGGGCATTCTTCTCTGCGCTCAGAATGACAATCCAGAAGAAATACGCAAATTCTGGCTGCGCCAGAATGACGGGTAAAAAAAGTATTAGGAGGGGCGGGTCGCGGGGCGGCCTGGTGAAGGTGTGGCGAGCGCGGTGTGGCCTGCGGCTGGATCGGCGGGGGTGTCGGTCAGGGTCTGCGGCGTGTTGGATTCGGCGGCCTGGGCCATGCGGGCGAGGTTGAGATGCTGCTCCATGGAGAGTTTGGCCTGCGGCGGGTTGTGGGAACGAATAGCGCGGTAGATTTCGCGATGCATTTCGGCGGACTGCTTGAGGTCCTGGGTGTTCTCGACGGTAAGCCGGCGGCCATCGTAGAGATTGGCCGAGATAGTTTCCATCAGGGCGGCGAGGATGGGATTGCCTGAGGCGCGCGCGATGGTGCGGTGGAAGCGGACGTCGTGGATGAGGTACTCGTGCGGATCGGCGAGCGCCGCGTACATCTCGGCGACCTCTTCTGCGAGTTCTGCGATGTGCTCGTCGGTGGCGCGTTCGGCGGCAAGCGAGGCGACGGAGGCTTCGATAACGAGGCGGGCCTCGAACATTTGCCAGGGTAGGAATCCATGCAGCGCTCCAAGAACCGAAAGCGAGCTGGAGTCGAGCGCGGGCGGGCCGGATGAGACGAAGGTGCCAGCGCCGTGGCGGCTTTTGAGTACGCCCATGGCTGAGAGGAAGCCGATGCCGGCGCGCAGGGAGGAGCGGCTGATCTTTAGTTCGCGGGCGAGTTCACGCTCGGGTGGAAGCCGATCGCCGGGGTGCAGCGCTCCACTGGCAATCAGAGCCCGCACGTGATCGACGACCTGCAGCGTGAGCTGACTATGGCCACCTGGTTCTTCGCTGGATTGTTGTTTTGTGCGGCGTGCCATTCCGTCGTACCGTCTTTCAGGATTGCTCAAAGTGCTTCAACCGATTTGTGAGGAAGCGTATCACGTTACGTCGGGGATCGCGCTCAAACTGCTTCTGGCGTCAATTTGGCGACACCAAGGCGCGGGACCAGCAGTTGAAAGATTGCGAGCGCGACAAGATAAGCTGCAGCTGCCATGGAGAAGACGAGAAGCTGGTGCAGCGACAGATTGCGTTTGACCACCCAGGTGAAGCAGGCTCCACCAACGGCGCCTGCGGCGCCCCCTATGCCGACAATGGTTGAGACTGCCGTGGAAGGGAACATGTCGCCGGGGGTCGAGAATAGATTCGCGGACCAGCCCTGGTGAGCTGCAGCGGCCAGCGCAATGAGGAGCGTTGCCGGCCAGGGGTTGGCAGGAAAAATTGCGCCCATATGTGGGACGAAGACGAGCGGAAGAACAAGGATGGCCATTGAGAGCATGGCGAGCTTGCGTCCCGCGTTGACAGAGTAGCCTCGAGCCATGAGCCATCCGGAGAGCGATCCGCCAAAGATTGAACCGACCGATGAGATGACGTAGACGGTGACGATGTACCAGTAGGCGTGTTTTAGGTCAAGACCGTAGTTGCGATTGAGGAATTGAGGAAGGTAGAAGAGGTAAAACCACCACACGCCGTCGGTTAGTCCCTTGCCAATAGCGAATGCATAGGTGCCAGGACGCCGCAGCAGGACAGAGAGGGGAATGTTTCCTCCATATGCGGTCTGAGAGGCGAAGTCGGCCTGAAGGTTGGCCTGTGTCTGTGTAGAGCCGCGCCGAAGACGGTTGTATGGGAACCACATCCAGGCAATAAGCCAGAGCATGCCGAGCGAGCCGGTGGCGAGGAAAGCCGCGCGCCATCCATAGTGCGCAGTTGCAAAGCCGATTAGCAGTGGGGCGAGAAAAAACGACACGTTGGAGCCGGAGTTGAACAGGCCGACTGCCTTTCCTCGCTCTTCTGTAGGGAACCACTCAGTCGTAGCTTTGATGGCTGCGGGAAAGTTTCCTGACTCACCGAGGCCGAGGAAGATGCGCGCAATGCAGAAGCCGACGACCGACCCGACCAAGGAGTGGCACATGGACGAGAGAGCCCAGATGAGGATGGCAACGGCGTAACCGATCTTGGTGCCAAGCTTGTCGATGACGCGGCCGGCAATGAGAAAGCCGACGCCATAGGCAATCTGGAAACAGATGATGACATTGCCGTAGTTGTTGTCGAAGATCGGCTGATGGAATCGGTCGGCGAGCGTGTTCCAGCCCATGAAGGGGACGTTATGGAGCAGCGGCTCAATGAAGGAGAAGACCGAGCGATCCATGTAGTTGATGGTCGTCGCCAGAAAGAGAAGGAAACAGACGAACCATCGAATATTGGAGTTATCCGGGGCTGTGGTGGTGTAGCCGGGTTCGGAGATGCTGGCGGTGTTGCTCGACATGGGGCGGATGCTCCGGTAAACGTTGGAGAAGCGATTGGTGGACCGCGAAGTGGGCGGATTAAAAATTCGGTTCTGGGACTTGAAGGTGGTTGCTGCTTAGGCTGGTCTTCAACGCGTTGATGGACACGCCATTGGCGCCCTCTGAATGGTATTCGTGTCTGGTCGAGATGACAATTCAAAGGCGCTGAGAAGGCACGCGGGTAAGAAGAGGCACCGACGATGTGTGGGGTTACTCAAGTATTGCGAAGGTGATGGATTATCTGCGACGGAGCACGAAGTTCTGTTTTGGGAAAATTCTGGCTTCGGAAAGGACGAGTTGTTGTGCATCGAAGTGCGACGGAACAGAGTGAAGGCAGGAGCCACCTCAAGTGAGCCGCCAAACAAAGGTGGTTGGGATCGGCGTGCGGGAGATGAATTGGCGGGAGGTGCCGATAAGAGAGTTCTAAGGTTATTTGTCGCTCTCGAGGGAAGCGCATGCATGTGCTGATTGTTGAAGACGATTCCGCGCTGGGGCATTATCTCGGGCAGGGACTCGAGCTTGACGGGCACGAGGTGGCGCTGGTGGGCGATGGCGAGGCGGCGCTGGCGTTTGCGGAAAAGCTTCGGCCGGAGTTGATGATTCTGGACCTTGGCCTTCCGCGGAAGGATGGAATGGAGGTTCTGGCGGAGATGGGACAGCGATTCCGTTCAACCTCGGTGATGGTGTTGACGGGCCGGTCAGAGATGGAAGAGCGAGTGCGATGTCTCGATCTGGGAGCGGACGATGTGGTGTTGAAGCCGTTCTCCTTTCACGAGCTTCGGGCGCGTTTGAACGCTTTGTGTCGGCGGCGAAGCAGGTTTGAAGAGACGGTGTTGCGGTTTGGAGATCTGGATATGGATCGTGTCGCCCGCAAGGTAACGCACGCTGGACGGAAGGTAGACCTGACGGCAACAGAATTCTCACTGCTCGAATCATTACTGCAGAGGCGGGGCGAGCGGGTATGCAGCCGGAACCAGTTGCTGCGCGAGGTTTGGCACACGTCGGCCGTTATCGGGACGAATATTGTCGAGGTTTACATCAACTATCTGCGCAGGAAGCTCGACCGGATCGTGGGGCCGCGATCGACTCACAAATCGATGATTCGCACGGTCCGGGGCGAGGGATATGTCCTGCACTCGCAGGAGGATTTAGTGAAGACTGCTGAGAGCGCAATGCAGTGGAGTCAGTCGGAACTAGTAAAACAAAAAGTTGGATGATTTCGGGAGTGAGGAGCGGACTATGCAGCAACAAGACGCAGTTTGCGAACGGAACCAGGCCGGAGTACTCCTGGAACAGATGCATCACGCGCTGCATGAGCTGTGCCAACCATTGACCACGTTACAGTGCAGGCTGGAGATTGCGGGCCTGTTAGGGACTGCCGAGGCCTATCGCGAGGCGGTCGACCTTGGGCTGGTGGAGTGCGGACGTCTGGTGGAGGGCGTGCACGCGATGCGCGAGATTCTCCAGGCAAGCCGGAATGCGGAGCATGAAGCGACTGGATGCGGCGGATAGGTTATACGCCGGAGTGGAAGACGCAGGAGGGTGCGATCCTTTCACGCTGATGTGTCGTACTTCGGGACAAGTTTGAGAGAACCCTAATCCAAAGCGGCTCTGCGGTGGTCATGGTCGTGCTTGGTTGCAATGCAGAGGCAACGGCTTTGCTTGCCGTTTTCGGCATTGGAGACGAGACGACTATGGGAACTCACGCACTTGTGCAACGGGGAAGACCAGGTGGGGCAGGTGCTGGTTTTGGCGATATCGCCGCGATGGGTCACGCACCGTTTTTCAGCTCGATCGGCTCTGAGGTGGCGAGCGTATCCGAGAGCGAATCGAATCCGGAACGCGACCGGTTGCTGCTGGAACATCTGCCAACGGTACGATATTTGGCGCGGCGAATTCATGAGCGGCTTCCGCAGCATGTGGAACTGGACGATCTGATCTCGGCCGGTGTGGTGGGTTTAATCGATGCGTTTTCAAAGTTCGATCACACCAAGCAGGTGCAGTTCAAGAGCTATGCGCAATTTCGGATTCGTGGCGCAATTTTGGATTCTCTGCGGACGCTGGACTGGAGTCCGCGTGAGTTGCGGCGCAAGGGCCGCGCGGTGGAAGAGGCGATTCGTTCCGTCACACACAAGCTGGGCCGAGTGCCGTCGGAGCAGGAGATCGCTCGTGAGATGGATCTTGACCTGGGCGCATACCAACAGCTACTGGGCGAGCTCAAGGGGCTGGAGATCGGCAGCCTGCACATGGAGCGGACGGAAGACTCGGGGGATGAGGAGCTTTCGAATATCCCGGGGTCGCCGGACGATGATCCGTTGTTCCAGTGTCTGCAAGGAGAGATGAAGCAGCGGCTTGCAGATGCGATCGAGGAGCTTCCGGAGAAGGAGCGGATGGTGCTGACGCTCTACTACTACGAAGAGCTGACGATGAAGGAGATTGGCTTGACGCTGGGCGTAGTGGAGTCGCGGGTGTCGCAAATCCACTCGTCCGCGGTGGTGCGGCTGCGCGCTGCGCTGGCAGGGCTACGGACTGACAATTCGGCTGCGACCTTAAGGAAGCAGCGGGCTGCGGCGCGGACAGTGGCCTAAGCTGGGACCGGTTACCTTATGCTGATTTTGAGAGCGAACGAAATTACTGTGCGGATCCGGCTACGGGGTTGGGTGGATTGGCGACTGAGGCGACGGCGCCTGTACCTGGTCCGAGGCCGAGCTTGATAAGGGCGCGGGAGTCAGGAACGAGTTTTGTCTGCCAGCCGTTGTCGGCCTGCATTTTGCGCATTGCAGCTTCGGACGCGGAGTCCCAGTGGCCGCTGGAAGTGCCGGAGAGATAGGCAGCCTTGATAAGGGCCGTCTGGATTTGGGTGGCGCGGTCGTCGTCGATGCCTCGCTGGCCCAGAATTTTTGGTTTTGCGGCCCGCTTCCCAACTGCTTTATGCGGTGAAGTAGGGCGACGGTGAGTCCGGGTGGCCGCGAGTGCGGGGAGGGTCAAGGTAAGGGCGATCATCGAGAACAGGGCGAATTGACCAAGCCGCATCTAGAAACTGACCTCCGCACAGAGATTTGAAGAGAGCGCCACGGAATTGAACCCGCTCTTCTCTCAATTCGATAAGCCTATACCCCCGATTCATCCTGCTGCAATTATCAAGAGGAGGCCTTGGGCATCTTGGGGTCGGAATTGGCCCTTCACGTTGTCAGCCGAGATTGGCGCGTCGCTTCAACCTAAACGACGATGGCACCCCAGGATGAAAGGGCCTCAACAGCAAGCCTGAGCGCATCAAGCAGGTCGCCGAGGCTGCTTGCGCAGAAGCCGTGGATCGTTCCGATTCCGGTACGCCAAAGCTGTTGCGCCTGGAGGAGAACATCGGATCCGTTGCGATCGAACTGACGCCGAATGACCTGCGTAAGATAGAAAGCGCCTCGGCAACAGTTCCGGTGGAAGGGGATCGGTATCCGGAACATCTGGCTCAAAATAGCAAAAGGTCCCGGCGGTACCGAGATTTAGCGCCGCCTGGCTGGTAAACGGGATGTTCTTGGTGGTGAAGCTCCAGGTCACTGGACCACTGACCCTTGACAGAGACCTCGTCTGCTGTTTTACTTTGCGTTGTAAAGTGAAATTTCTATGAGCGATCTACATAAAGCGCTTGGCGACATCAGCAGCATACGCAGGCATCTGGCCCAAAGCACAGAGTTTCGGGGCTATGGTCCTGCGACGCTCGCCGTTACGGGCGTACTCGCACTTTTGACTGCGTCCGCGCAAGCGATTTGGCTGCCGGATCCGGCAAAACATATTGCTGCGTATTTGTGTATCTGGCTCTCCACCGCTGCGGTGTCGTGTGGGTTGACTGGCGTACAGATGTACACACGCACCCGACGTATTCATTCGGGTCTGTCGAATGAGATGATTCGCATGGCTGTCGAACAGTTTCTTCCTGCCGCTGGGACGGGACTGCTTATCACGATTGTTCTGGCACACTTTGTTCCTACCGTTTTCTGGATGCTCCCAGGACTTTGGCAAGTGATATTCAGCCTGGGAATTTTTTCGTCGTGCCGGTTTATGCCGCGATTGATGATCGTCGCGGGCGTTTGGTACCTGTTCACGGGACTAGGTTGTATTGCTCTTGGAGATGACCGCGCACTCGCACCGTGGACTATGGGGCTTGCCTACGGGGTAGGGCAACTGATGGTTGCTGGAATTTTGCTTACTGCTACTCCGGAGGCTGCGGATGAAGACTAAAACTCCCGAAAGCGAAGGTCGCTTCGCCTATGCAGGCCTGGATCGAGTCATTCATGAGCGCGCGCGTCTCAGTGTGCTTACCTCTGTGATCACGAATCCCAAAGGCGTGGTGTTCAATGATCTGAAACAACTATGCTCGCTTACCGACGGCAATCTCAGCCGGCATCTGCGTGTGTTGGAGGCAGAAAAAATGGTTGAGATTGTGAAGGGGCACGAGCGCAACCGCCCGCAGACGATCTGTCGCATTACGCCTGCGGGTCGGAAACGTTATTTGGAATACCTGTCCACGCTGGAGCAAGTGGTGAAAGACGCCGCAAAGGGAACCAAGGTAGAAGCCGCCCCCGGAGTTTTGCGCATGAAGCTCTCGCGAGCCTGAACCCTTTTTGCGGAGATTACTTTACGATGCAAAGTGCTTCATGTATGCCATAGCTTTGTACCGCAAAGTTATCGTCGGCGAGGTAGACTCACAGACTTAATTAGAGATAAATGTTTTCCAAAGGAGATGGGATGAACCGTTTGTTGGCGTTGAAGATGCTGGTTATTGGCTTGGTGACAGGTGCGATTCTGATTGCGCTGATGATGGTAAATGGGATCATCACCGATCGACAGGCGTATCGGGACAATGCTGTGAAGAGCATTGAAGCAAGCTATGCGGGGCCGCAAACTGTAATTGGACCTGTGCTGGTAAGGCCGTATAGGCAGACGACCGTGACCCTGGAGGATGGTGATAAAGGATCGAAGAAAAAGGTAGAGCGCGTCGCGGAGTTGACAGCAACATCGTTTCCCCATGTGCTGAACGTTCGCGGAAAGCTGATGCCAACGGAGCGGCGACATGGCCTGTATACGGTGACTGTTTATGAATTTGCGGGTCACCTGAAGGGATCGATAGAGATTGTGCAGCCCCAAACAACAGGCAAGGTGGAGTGGGGTGAGCCGTACCTCGCGATGTCAGTTGACGACGTGCGTGGGATTGTGGGGACGCCAACGGTAGTCGTCAATGGGGCACCCGAGACGATGTTGCAGGGAGCGGATTCGGCAATGGGTTGGCAGCCCAATCTGCGAGTTCCGCTGCGGGGCATGAAGGAGATGAATGGGCACGTGGAGTTTGCCATCGACATGGACCTGGCGGGAACTGAGCAGTTAAGCGTGGCGCCGGTGGGTGACTCAAACCACGTGGAGTTGAGTTCGGCGTGGCGCTCTCCGCTGTTTGCAGGGCAGTTCTTGCCGCGGACGCGGGATGTGGGCGGCGACGGGTTTACGGCAGCGTGGGATGTTTCTTCGCTGGCAGCCGGGACGCAGGTCCAGATGCAATCGAGGCCGGTGAAACAGATCGACCTGATGAATGTGAGTTTGCTTACGCCAATCGATCCCTATAAGTTAAGCGACCGGGCCACGAAGTATGGAATTTTGTTTATTGTGCTGACGTTTGGCGGGTTTTTCCTCTTCGAGATAATGAAGCAGCTTCCAATCCATCCCGTGCAGTATTTATTGGTGGGATTTGGGCTGGCAATCTTCTTCCTGCTCCTGATCAGTTTCTCGGAGCACATGGCGTTTGTGGCGGCTTATCTCATTTCCAGCGCGGCTTGCATTGGGTTGCTGACGTTCTATCTGTCTTATGTGCTGCGGAGTGTCACGCGCGGTTTGGGATTCGGCGGAATGTTGACGTCACTTTATGCAGCCGTGTATGGGCTTCTGATCAGCGAGGATAACGCGCTGATCCTCGGATCGCTCTTGCTATTCGCGGTACTGGCCGTGGTGATGGTAGTGACGCGGAAAGTTGACTGGTACAAAAGCGATGTGGAGTCGATGAAGGGCGTCAAGGCAACGCCATCCCCTCCGCTCGTTCAGGGGTTGGGACTGTAGCGATGAATGCGAAGGGTTACGATGCGAGGAGCACCGCTGATTGCGGAAACGAGGAGGTCAGGGTTTGGGGAAGCGTGACTATCGCCGCGCAATTCGCTTCTGGCTGGCCCTCTTTATAGTGGGCCTGGTGGTCAGTGGAGTTACGGCATTTCCTCTCGAGGCCGAACTTCACTGGCTGCTCTTAGTCCTTAGCGCCCCAGCAGTGCGACCCATCGCTGAAACCACCTGCCTGCTGCCTTGGATTGCGCGTGTAAATGAGGGGCTCTCTGAAACCAATTCGCGTTATCCATTCCTGGCATATGGAACGGACTGGCTTGCTTTTGCGCACCTTGTGCTCGCTGTCTTGTTTTTAGGACCGTATCGCGACCCGGTCCGCAATAAGTGGATCATCACGTTTGGTCTTATCGCCTGCGGAGGAGTAATTCCGCTGGCTCTCATCGCGGGCCACGTCCGTGGCATTCCGATCCTGTGGCGACTGGTCGATTGCAGCTTCGGAATCTTCGGAGCCATTCCACTGCTAAGGTGCAGATGGCTCATCTCGGCACTGGAGCAAGCTTGAGAATGGCGTGGCTGATGGAATATTGTGCTGGTGGTTGTGTCGACCAAAGACTAGCCCTGCCGGTGATCTGGCAGGGCTAGTTTAATTCGGACTGCATACGACGACTTTCGTTATGGGAGCGTTCCCCAGACGAAGGCGGGACCGCTTGCTGCTGCCGAGTTACCCGCGCGCACTTCAAAGACCACGTCATCGCCTGACTTGAGGCTGGAGACGATGGAGCGATATGAAGCTTCATCGGTCACGGCGTGCCGGTTGATTGCGGTGATGACGGCACCCTTGGTGAGGTTGATCTCATCCGCAAAGGAACCGGGGCGGACGGTGGTTACGATTACGCCACCTTTCACTCCCATTTTGGAGGCGAGCTGGGCGGGAATTGGATCGACCTTGATGCCGAGCTTGCCTTCACCTGCGTCTGACTCAGTCGGCGCGGAATTATCGTTCGACTTGCTACCGTTATCCGCGAAGAGCTTAGCGCGATCCGCGATGCCGACGGTGACGTTGAGCTTCTCTTTGTCGCGGACCAGGCCGAGTTGGACGGTCGATCCGACCTTGCGGGAGGAGATGTCGGCGACAAGCTGGTCGCCGTCCTTAACGGACTTGCCGTCGATCGAGACGATGGCGTCGCCGGACTTTACCCCTCCCTTCGCGGCTGGGCCCGCGGGGGTAACAGCGCCTACTAGAACGCCACCGTTGGCGAAGCCGTATTGGCGGCCAACGGCTGAGGACGCGGGGATGTTCTGGAAGCTGATTCCAATGGACCCGCGGACGACCTTATGGTCCGGGCTGATAAGCATGTTGTAAACGTTGGCAATAATGTTGGACGGCATGGCAAAGCCAACGCCCTGCGAGCCCATCGACTGAGTGTAGATGGCGGTGTTCATACCGATGACTTGGCCGGCCATATCGACCAGTGGGCCGCCGGAGTTGCCGGGATTGATGGCCGCATCAGTCTGGATGAATTTTTGAAACTGGTTCGGCGCGCCGTTGACGCCGGTGTCCTGAATGGAGCGATTCTTGGCGGAGACGATACCCGCGGTGACAGTCTCAGAGAGCGAGAAGGGGCTGCCGATGGCGAGCACCCAGTCGCCGACCTGGGCGCCTTCTGAGTTGCCAAGCTTTACGGTGGGCAAGGGCTGGGGGGCGTCGATCTTGATAACGGCAATGTCGGTCTCGGGATCTACGCCGATGACGTGGGCGGGGCGACCGTGCTCGCCGGCGCCGTCAGGGTCGGTGGAGAGCTTGACGTAGATCTTGTCGGCTTTGTCGACAACGTGGTTGTTGGTGATGATGTATCCGCGGGAATCGACGACGAAGCCTGACCCGAGGGCCTCGTGCTCGCCGCCGCCATCCGCGCCGTCATCTCCACCTTGACCACCCTGGCCGCCGAAGAAGCGGTTGAAGAAGTCCTGCATGTCGCCCTGGTTGGTGCCCTGGTCACCGTTATTGGGATCGTTGGGGGAAGGCATGCGCTGAATTCCGCCGTGCGGGGAGCGCTTGGTCGCGTTCTGCTTGGGCAAAGTGATGGTGTTGATGTTGACGACCGCGGGGCCAACCTGTTTGGCAATCTTGGCGAACTCATTCGACTGGAAGACAGGGCTTGGTACAACGAGAGGACGCGCGTCGGTTGAATCGACCGCCTGCTCTTTCCCGGAGACGGAGCGGGTAAGGATGGAGCCCGCGAGGATGCCGGCGGAGAGTATGGCGAGCATTGCGAAGGTCGCGGTAAGGCGATGGTTGCGGAGGCGTTCGAAGAGATCGCGCGGGGCTTGGTTCGGTGTGTCCATGGTCAGGTCAATCCTCATTCGTACTTGCGGTATCCGGGTTCAGCCTGAATACAGCCGTGAAAGCTTGGTTGCTAAGGTCGAGTATAGTCGGTGAACTGCGTCGGGAATGTTGGGTGTTTGACCACACTAATAAATCGGTTAGACGCCGGAATCGGGAAAAGGAGTCCGGAACTGTAGCGCGGTCCGACTCCGGACAGGATTCGGTATTAGGGCGCGATGTAGACGGTTTCGCCGTCGACGACGGTGCGCTGGACGCGGGTGTGGAGAAGTTGCTGCGGTGTTGCGGTAGTTATGTCTCTGTCGAGGACGATGAAATCCGTGAGGAAACCAGGTTCGAGGCGACCCTTGAGGCGTTCGCGGAACTCGGCGAAGGCGGAGGCCTGGGTGTAAGCGTAGATCGCCTCTGGAAGGGTGATGCGCTCCTGTGGCTGGTAGGTCGCGGTGCCGGCTTCGTTCTGGCGAGTGATGGCGGCGTAGAGACCGCGGAAGGGATTGATGGATTCGACGGGGTAGTCGGTGCCGAAGGCCAACTGGATGTGGTGCGAGAGCATTGAGTGCCACGCGTAGGAAAACTTGACACGCTCGGGTCCGAGGCGAGCTGCGGCCCAGTTCATGTCAGTGAGAAGGTGCGAAGGCTGCATGGAGGCGATGACGCCAAGTTGGGCGAAGCGATTAAAGTCGGTGGGGAGAAGAACTTGGGCATGTTCAATGCGGAGACGAGAAGCCGGATACGGAACGCCGCATGGCTCGATCGGGCGGGCGAAATCCGACAACTTTGTAGGGGGTTGAGGTGGGCAAGGCGCATGGGTGTTACCCATCCAAACGGCGAACGCATCCAAGGCCATGGTGTTGGCTTGATCGCCGATAGCGTGGAAGCCGATTTGAAAGCCAGCCGCGGCCCGCTCGATGGTCAAGGAGTTGAGGGTTTTCTTATCGTAGCGGCGTATGCCGGAGTTGCCAGGATCGTCGGCGTAGGGATCCGCCAGGGCAGCAGTGCGGGAGCCTAAAGAACCGTCCATGAATCCTTTGAGCATAGTTATGTGAAGTAATGGATCATCTGTCGGATGGCCGGCACGACGAGATTCAAGGACCGCCAGAGGCTGGTCGAATTCAAGCCACTCGGCGACGCGGAGGTGCAGCTTGCCGGCGCGTTCGAGTGCTTCCCAGGCGAGGAAGTCCTCCCAGTCGGAGTTGTCCTGCACGCTGGTTACGCCGTGGGCGAGGGCGTCCTGCATGGCGGCGGTGAGGGCCTGCTCGCGCTGCTGCGGTGTGGGTGGCGTGACCTCGGCAAAGACGAGATTGTTGGCGGCAGCCTCACGGAGGACGCCGGTGGGATTGCCAGAGCCGTCGCGGTCGATCTTGGCTCCGGGAGGATCGGGGGTGGCGGCCGAGATGCTGGCGGCTGTGAGCGCGGCAGAGTTGGCGATTGCCATGTGCTCGTCGACGCGGCGGAAGATGGCAGGATGGCCGGCAGTGACGAGGTCGATGTCGGCGCGGGTAGGCAGTTGCGCGCCGGGCCAGATGGTGTGGTCCCAGCCGCCGCCGAGGAGCCAGGCGTCTGCCGGTGCGGTGGTGGCGAAGGTCCGGATGCGCTGCTGCATCTCGGCGAGCGAGTGGACGCCGGTGAGATCGATGGCAAGTTGCTGGCGCCCCGCGTTGCCCATGTGAGTGTGAGCGTCATTGAAGCCGGGCATGGCAAAGGCACCCTGCAGGTCGATGACTTTTGTCCGCGTGGATCTGAGCTTAAGAATTTCGGTGTCGGTACCGACGGCGGTGATCGTGCCATGTGCGACGGCGATGGCGGTCACTCGGGCTGGAGTCGTGGACGCGTCGGAGGGCTTGAGGTGGGCTCCGGTGAGAATGTTGCCATGGATGAAGAGGGTGTCGGGGGCTCCGGGCGCGGGCGGTTGCGCACAGGCTGCGGTGGTAGCGAAAAAGAGTGCGATAACAAGTTTCACGTTTGCAGTGTAGCGAAAGGATGAATCACAGAGGAGAAGAGATCACAGAGTAGTGTTCTGAGCCGCGAGTTGGGCGGTGTCGAGCAGGGTGAGGAGGATGCGGCGCAGCGCGGGGTTGCGGCCGGTCGGGTCGTACCACTCCTGCAGGGTGTGAATGCCGCCGCCCAGACCCCCAGCGCCGATGGCGATTGCGGGAACGCCGAGCGAGAGAGGAATGTTGGCGTCGGTTGATCCGAGGCCGGGTTCGGTACGCAGATTGAGATGGCGGTCTACGGCGCGAAGGGTGACGAGGAGAGGTGCTTCGTCGGCGAGAGCGCCTGCTGGGCGGTCGCCAATAGTTTCGATGGTCAGAGTAGGTGGGGCTGCGGAAGGTTTACTTCGGGCTGCAGGTGTTGGAGCATCGATGACCCATTGCTCTAGGGATTGGCGCAGAGCTATTTCGGCTTCGTGGAGCAGGGTCGCGTCGGTGGAGCGCAGGTCGATCGAGGCGGATGCGGATTCGGGGATTGAGTTGACGGAGGTCCCGCCGGAGATCTGACCGATGTTCAGTGTGGTGCGGGGATTGGCATGCGGCAGGTCCAGTGATTCGAGCGACAACAGGGCGCGGGCGAGTATGAGGATTGGATTGGGAGCGCCGGCGTTGTTCCAGGAATGACCTCCGGGGCCGGTCACGGTGACGCGGAATCTACGGCTGGCGAGGGCGCAAGTTACTACGCCGGAAGCACCTCCGCCTTCGAGCGCGATGGCTGCGGCGATGCGGTTAGCGTATGGGCTTTGGGTGAAGAGGTGACGCATGCCGCGGAGATCGCCCTCGCCCTCTTCGCCTACATTGGCGGCAAAAAGAATGGGAACGGCAGGGAGGAGTTGAGCATGCCGGAAGGCGGCGGCGAGGCCGAGAAGTCCGGAGAGGCCGGCGGCGTTATCGCAGGCGCCGGGGGCGAGGATGCGGGTATCTATTTCAGTGGGATCGGTGGGTGTTGTGGAGGGAAAGACGGTATCGAGGTGAGCGGAGAGAAGGATGAGGGGAGCGGTTCGCGGTTCGCGGTTCGAGGTTCGAGAAGCGGCCGGCAGTTCGGCGAGAACGTTACCGGCGTCGTCGATGTGAGGATCGGCCAGGCCTAGTTGCTGGAAGCGCTCGAGGAACCAGGCGGCGCGGGCCTGCTCGCCAAAAGGTGGGGCCGGGATGCGAAGAATTTCGAGATGCCAGCGGCGAAGTTGCGGTTGATGCAGGTGCAGCCAGTGGAACGCGCGATGCACCGCGGGATTGGCGGCCAGGCGAGCAATGCGGAGTTGGGCGGTGTGGGTCATTTGTCAGGTTCTAGGTGCTAGGTTCGAGATCGGGATATTCGACGTTGACGAGGAAGAGGCCTGTCGGTGGAGCGGTTGGGCCGGCGGAGGATCGGTCGCCGGCGGCGAGCAAGTTGGGAATGGAGTCGGGCGCGAGGCGGCGGGCACCACACTGGACAAAGGTTCCGACTAGATTGCGGACCATGTGGTGGAGGAAGCCGGTGGCGGTGACCCGGTAGATAAGAAGTCCGTCCTGAGTGTGCCATGCGGAGTGGGTGATGCTGCGAGTGTTGGGGCGGACGGGTTGTTTGAATTCGCGGGCTAAATGTTGGGATTTTTCGCTGGCCTCAGAATGATACCTCTGTGATGGGCTGCGCTCAGAATGACAAGCCTCGTGGATGGTTTGAGAAGGCTTGTAAACGGTTGAGGAGCGGTGCGAGGTTTGGGTGCGGGTGGCGAGGTCGGGGTCAGAGGCGGCGAAGGTGGTGAAGTCGTGGGTTCCGAGGACGTGGGCTGCGGCTTGGCTAAGAGCGGCGAGGTCGAGGGGCCAGGGACAGGGCCAGACGTATGGGGCGAGGACGGGAGGGCAAATGGGGTCGGCAGTGGGTGAATGGTTTACCTCCCACCCATCGCGAGGAGACTGCGATGGATGGGGCACCCGGGCTGTGTCGTCGGTGTCGGAACGCGGATATAGGGCGGGCTTGAGCGAGAAGATTCGGTATTCGTAGGTTTTGCGTAGTGCGCTGTGGCGTGCGTGGAAGTCCGACGAAACGATCTGCGCCTCGAGGACGCGGATGCTGGGTGGAAGGCAGCGGTTGAGCGCAATGTGGAGATTGGCGGCGGGAATCGGTGCTGCGAGCGCAAAGGAGGCTACCTGACCGAGGGCGTGGACGCCGGCGTCGGTGCGGCCGGAACCTTGCGGAAGGACGCGCTCGCCTACCGTGCGGTGGATGGCGTCGGCCAGCAGACCCTGGACGGTCGGAAGGTCGGGCTGGATCTGCCACCCCCGGAATGGGGTGCCGTCGTAGGCGAGCGTGAGCTTCCATTGGGTCATGCTTTGCTTTGCACGGTATCACGGAGCGGGTTGTTGGTCGTCGATTGCTGGTTGTTGGTTGAAAGCGGTCTGCTATCGATCTGCGGCTTGATATACTTGGCCTTCGCAACGCGGCTTAGATAAGCGGCAGCCAGCCACTAATTTCCTGTAACTGGAACGAAGCTGGGTCCGCGTTCGTAGTAGTGTATGCGGCGATGTGCATGGCCGGGATATGGGATAGTGCTGCTGGCTTTCCTTTGTTCGTTTAAGAATCGCTCAACGGCTGACAGACGTCTTAATATAAACGCTCAGCGGCAAGCGCACGGTATGACAAGGATGTAGTCGGAGTGTGCCGTTCGTGTGGCGTTCCGAGGAAGTGCTGGAGATCAAACAAGTGAGACTTAGGGATATGCAGGCTACGGCGGCGATCGCGCTGCTTTTGATGAGCATTAGCATGCAGCCGGCGATGGGGCAGGCGGCAACATTAGGTGGCGCGGCGCAGACCAGCCCCACGCAGCCGACGACACAGCCGGTAACCGGAGTGGACCAGAACATGCTGCCCGCGACACCGGCGCCGAAGTTGACTGAGCCGCTTTATCTGCGGGATACCGCAAAGGACTACACCCATCTCCATTCCTTCCTGCCGAATCCATTGGATCTGTACAGGCCGACAGACGTGCCCGTGTCGCGGCTTGGAAATACGCCGAGACTGGATTCTTTGGTGCGTGATGGAAAGATTTATCTGAGCCTGTCGGATGCCGTATTGCTGGCGCTTGAGAATAACTTCGACATTGCGATTGCGCGGATCAACCTGGACATTGCGGACACGGACATTTTGAGGTCGAAGGCGGGCGCAGGTCTGCGTGGGGTCTCGACTGGGTTGGTGACGGATACGCTGGGCGGGTCGGGATCGACAGTGACGGGCGGCGGTGGACCAGGTGGAACTTCGAGTGGCTCTGGCGGCGGCGGTGCAGGCGCGAATGGACTGGTGTTGAGCACCAACGGCGGCGGGCCGGCACCGGAGAATCTGGATCCTTATCTGACGGGAACGACCCAGTTTGAGCGGTCGACGTCGCAGCAGACCAGCCCTTTTGCGCTGGGTGCGACGACCAATACATTTAGCAGCAACTTTGGGTACCAGCAGGGTTTCCTCACCGGCACGCAACTGGGCGTGACGTTCAACAACTCGCGCCAGAGCACGACCAATGCATTCAGCACCTACTCGCCGCTATTGAATACGACGATTCGTGCGCAGATTACACAGCATCTGCTGCAGGGATTTGGACCCGGGATCAACGGGCGGTTCATCGTGCAGGCGAAAAACAATCGCAGGATTACCGACTCGGCGTTCCGGCAGCAGTTGTTATACACCGTGAACCAGGTGGAGAACATTTACTGGGGCCTGGTAAGCGCGTACGAGGACGAGCAGGCGAAGGAACGCGCGCTGGCTCAATCGTCTCAGCTGACCTCGGATAATCGCAGGCAGTTGCAGATTGGCACCCTCGCGCCGCTGGATGTGGTGAATTCAGATTCGGTCGTTGCGACGGACAAGCAGGCGCTGGTTGCATCGCAATCGAATCTGGAGTATCAGCAATTGATTATGAAGCAGGCGATCGCGCGCAACCTGGAAGATCCGGCGTTGACCAATGCGCCCGTGGTTCCGACCGACCGGGTAGGTCTAGACCGGCTGCCTGAAGAAGACATGAAGGTTGAAGATCTGGTGCAGCAGGCGTTTGTGAACAATCCGCAGATAGAGCAAGCTGCGCTGAGCATGAAGAATAACGAGATCACGATCAAGGCTGAGAAGAATGGTCTATTGCCGACGGTCGATGCGTTCGCATTCTACGGAACGAGCTCGGTCGCAGGGCCGCTGAATTCAGGTGCGACTCAAATCTGCTTCAGTCCCCCATGTGCGGCGCCAGTGAGCACAATTCCCAGTGGATATGGCGGGGCGCTGTCGAACCTGTTTAAAGGAGCCTACCCGGACTATGCGGCTGGTGTGAATATCAATATTCCGCTTCGCAACCGGGTGGCGCAGGCAGACCAGGCTCGGTCACAGATGGAGTATCGGCAGACGCAGATGCGGTTGCAGCAACTTTATACGCAGATCCGGATCCAGGTCATCAATGGGCAATATGCATTGACCAATGACCGCGCGCAGCTGAGTGCGGCTCAGGCGGGGCGCGAGTATGCGGCACAGTCGCTCGATGCGGAGCAAAAGAAGTTCAAGCTGGGGGCTTCGACGTCGGCGTTCGTGCTGCAACAACAAAGGAATCTGGCGGTTTCGGAGAACTCTTTGATCTCGGCGACGGCAGCGTTTGCGAAGGACCGTGCAGCTCTGCTGCAGCTACTGTCGAAGACGCTGGACCGCTATGGGGTCAGCATCGTTGACGCGGCCTCGGGAGCAATTACCACTGCCCCGTTGATTCCAGGGCTGACCGCTCCAACCGCTCCGACTCCCCCCAGACCTATTTCCGTTGGGCCTGCTCCGGTACAGTAGAAGGGTAAATGTGCAATATTTAGTGCTAGTTGGATGGCTTTAATAAATGTCCAACTTTAGCTTTCGGCCGGTTGGCAGTCCCTAAATTCCCATCGCCGATGCGATGGGATGGTGTCGAACATTTGGCACCCGGATTGTGCCGTATCACCGACCTGTGACCCATGGGCTTTGGGGATAGAACTTGAGTTGTATTGGCGATTGGTTGGGGAAGACTAAACTTTCGCTAGGTCTGCAAAACTTTGCAGCCAGTTGAGCAGGGGACCCCGGGGAATCGCGGAACGTATGAATGAAACGCAAAGCAGTGGGCAAACAGCGAGCGTGCAACAGGACTACAGTGCGGATGGCATGGAAAATGGACGGCCCAACGCGCTGGCAAGTGCGGCATCGGGCTACCTGCGTTCGGCGATCCATCAGCCCGTGGACTGGATGGCGTGGGGCGAGGCTGCGTTCGATCGTGCGCTAAAGGAAGACAAGCCCATCCTGCTGGATATCGGGGCGGTCTGGTGCCACTGGTGCCATGTAATGGATCGCGAATCGTATGAAGACGATGCGACGGCGCGGATCATCAATGAAAATTTTGTTGCAATTAAGGTGGATCGGGACGAGCGTCCGGATGTGGATGCTCGTTACCAGGCGGCGGTGTCGGCGATCAGCGGGCAGGGTGGGTGGCCACTGACGGCGTTTCTTACGCCCGAGGGAAAGCCGTATTTTGGTGGGACCTATTTCCCGCCGGAAGACAGGCATGGGAGGCCAAGTTTCCAGCGCGTACTGCTGACAATGGCAGAGGCTTTTTTGAATCGGCGAACCGAGGTGAATGAGTCGGCCGGCAGCGTTATGGATGCGATCGAGCATAACGAGTCGTTCTCCGGACGCGCGGGGAATCCTGGGCCGGAGTTGGTTGAGAAGATGGTGATGTCTGCGCTGAAGAGCGTAGACATGCGGCACGGCGGGTTTGGTGGGCAGCCAAAATTTCCGCATTCGAGTGCTGTCGATCTGTTGATCGATGTGGCATCGCGCGCCGCGACTACCACTGTGAAGCTAACTGGGCAGGCTGCGTTGACTGTGCCCGAAGCGGCCAAGCGCGCGATGATGCTGACGCTGGACAAGATGGCGCAGGGCGGAACCTACGATCATCTGGCGGGTGGGTTCCATCGGTATTCGGTGGATGAACACTGGCTTGTGCCTCATTTCGAAAAAATGGCATACGACAATAGCGAGCTTTTGAAGAACTACGTGCATGCGTATCTGGCGTTCGGCGAAGAGAAGTTCGCGGCGGTTGCGCGGGACATGATTCGCTGGATGGATGAGTGGCTGAGCGACCGCGAACTGGGCGGGTTCTATGCATCGCAGGACGCGGATTTTTCACTGGACGACGATGGCGATCATTTCACCTGGACCTGGGATGAGGCGGCCGAGGTGCTGACCGCGGAGGAACTCGCGATTGCATCCGTGTACTACGACATCGGTGAGATTGGCGACATGCAGCACAATGTGGCGAAGAATGTACTTCACGTAAAACGGAGGCTGGATGCGGTTGCGCGCAAGGCCGGCGTGAGCCTGGAAGAGGCGCAAGAGCTGCTGGATTCGGCAAAACGAAAATTGTATGCAGCGCGGCTGGCGCGGCCTACGCCTTACGTGGATAAGACGATCTATGTTGGATGGAATGCGATGTGCATCTCGGCATATCTTGAGGCTGGCCGTGCGTTAGCGATGCCGGAAGTGCGGACGTTTGCACTAAAGTCGCTGGACCGGGTGCTGGATGTGGCATGGGGCGGCGCGCAGAATGGGCTCGCGCATGTGGTGGCATATGGCGAGCAGTGGGAGGAAGATGACAAGCGGAATGACAAATTAAGAGTGGCGGGCGTGCTCGATGATTACGTGTTCCTTGGACACGCGGCGCTGGATGCGTGGGAGTCGACCGGCGAGATTCGGTACTACCAGTCTGCGACGGAGTTGATGGAGAGCGCGCTGGAACGGTTCTTCGATTCAGATGGCGGAGCATTCTTCGATACGGAAAAGGTGGCGGACGGCGAGCGCAGGCTGGGTGCGCTAGTGACGAGGAGGAAGCCGTTGCAGGACTCGCCGACACCAGCAGGAAATCCGATTGCGGCGACTCTGCTAATGCGTTTAGGCGAGTTGAATGGGCGGCTTGATTATGCTGAGAAGGCACAAGAGACGCTGGAAACTTTTGCGGGAGTCGTCGAACACTTTGGCTTGTACGCCGCAACTTATGCGTTGGCTCTGCAGCGGATGGTTCGCGAGCCGGTGCAGGTGTGCGTGATCGGCGACGATGAAAACGCCGCCGCGCTGGAGAAAGCCGCACTGGCGCGGTATGCAGTGAATAAAAGAGTGGTGCGGTTTGAGCGGTCGCAGCTTGCAACGCTCCCGCCCATACTGGCGACGACGTTGCCACGACTTAATTCCAATACCGAGGGCAGCTTTGCGGTGCTGTGTAGCGGGCATACGTGCCAGCCGCCGGTGGAGAGTGTGGATGCGCTAATTGAGGCGCTGGGGCGAAGTCTGTAGAGGCTGTTGTCAGTGTTTCGTTGTTAGTCGACAAATATGAAGGCCCGGTTCGATCGCCGGATCTTTGCTATTCGTGGATGGGTGGTTGGAAAGGAACAATCCCACGATGAACGAAGGAGTCCATCCATTTGTTGATCATGGGGCGCCCAAGGGGGTCGCGACGGGCGGAGCGGTTGCGTCGACGTGCTTCATGATCAGCATATTGGCGGGGTCGGTGCCGAGCGGGATAGAGTTTTCCTCGAAGGCCTGAAGAATGCGGCGACGGAGTTCGCGGAGGATTGCATCCCTCTGATTGATGCGGACGCGGATGGTGACCGGGTACGTGACCACTCGGCCGGAGATGCTGTCGACGCCCGGAACGTCGGGATCAGAGACGGCGATGTTCTTGAATGCGGCATCATTACGGACGGCAAAGGCGGTTGCTCGCAGGATGCGCAGGACCTTGTCGGGGTCTGCGGTGGCGTCGACAGCGACGACGAGTGAGGCGACCGCGAAGTCGCGCGATAAGTTTGAAACGGTGGCGATCTGCGAGTTGGGTATGAAGTAGAGGGTGCCGTCTCCGTCGCGCAATGTTGTGAGGCGGAGGGTAAGGTCTTCGACGTTGCCGGTGAGCGAGGCGAGCTTTACCGTGTCGCCCACGTTGTACTGGTTTTCTACGAGGATGAAGATGCCGTTGATGATGTCCTTGAAGAGGGATTGTGCGCCCAGGCCGATGCCTACGCCGACCACACCAGCGGAAGCCATAAGCGGAGTGAGGTTGATTCCAAGCACGGACAGAATGTGAAGCAGAACGATGAAGCCAATGATCCCATAGGCAGTTGCGCGAAGAATGGCGGCCACGGTGCGGACTTCAGCGGCGCGTTGGGGATTATTAGTCTGACGGTCGGCGATGCGGCGCATGCGGTTGACGAAAAAGCTGACGATGCGTCCGAGGACGAAGGCAACGAGCAGGAAGAACAGGAGCTTGGGCAAATCCTTTTCGACGAAGGCGAGAAGGTCGTGGTGCCAATCGCGGATAACATCTGCAAATGAAGTCTCGTCTTGCACAGTAACCGCTGAAAGGAACATTATGGTGACATCTCCGGTTCTTGAATGGGCTTTGGTAGGCCGTCCAAACAAGTATCTCGCGGACCGCACATCGGATGCGATGATTCTCATTTTGGAAAGCCAGAGTTTGCGGGGTCGGATAACTAAGGAAGGTGAATATGATATTGCGGCGGAGTATTCGAGTCTGGGCGGCAGCCGGCGGGTTGTCGATCGTTCTGGGGGGAGTGGGTTGGGGGCAGCTCGGTAATAGAGGCGGAGGCGAAAGCGGGTCACAGTCCCCGTTGTCGATGCCTTCAATGCCGTCGATACCGTCGAATTCGCCTTCGCTGACACCGATCGCACCGCCGGACATGTCGGCGAATCCGACGATGGTGCAGGAGCAGGCGAAGATGCGGAACCTCGATCGACAGAAGCAACTTGTACTGGATACACAAAAGCTGCTGGCCTTGGCGAATCAGCTAAAATCCGATGTCGACAAGTCAAATAAGGACACCTTGTCGTTGGACGTGATTCGCAAGGCGGATGAGATTGAGAAACTGGCGCGCAGCGTGAAAGAGAAAATGAAGGGCAGCTGAGAAAAGGTTGGGTTCTCGGTTTGGGGTTTTAGGGCCAGACTTACCCCGATCGTGCAGCTCCCCGGACTGTGATGAAGCACTTAATATGATCAAGGCTTCATCAGCTCACGGGTGAGATAGACGTACATCTCGGCCCGAGTGCGAGCCTCTTGCGCGAGGTTTGCGCCAGCGCCGTGTCCGCCTTCGATAATCTCGTCGTAGTAAAACGGATCGCCAAATTCCTCCATCTTTGCAGCGAATTTGCGTGCGTGCTGCGGACCCACGCGGTCGTCTTTAGTCGTAGTGAAGATGAGCGGCGTCGGATATCTCACACCTGGCTTGAGCTGGTTGTAGGGACTGATGCCGGCGAGGAAGATGCGCTGCTCAGGGATGGAGACGGAGCCATATTCGCCGACCCACGAGGCGCCGGCGGCGATCTGTTCGAAGCGCAACATGTCGAGCAGCGGAACCTGGATGACGATGGCTCCCCAAAGATCCGGGTGCTGGGTCATCTCGACGCCCATCAGAAGCCCGCCGTTGGAGCCGCCCACAATCCCAAGATGTTTGCTGGACGTGATCTTGCGCGCGATAAGGTTCTTAGCCGCGGCGGCGAAGTCGTCATAGATGATCTGCCTGTGCGTCTTTAGCCCAGCCTCATGCCAGGCGGGGCCAAATTCGCCGCCGCCGCGGATGTTTGCGAGCACGTAAACGCCGCCATGCTCGAGCCAGAGCTTGCCCGCATATCCGAGATAGGTCGGTGTGCTGGAGGCTTGGAATCCGCCATATGCGGTAAGCAGCGTGGGATTGGTGCCATCGTAGCGGATCGATTTCGAGTGGATGATGAAGTACGGGATCTTGGTGCCGTCTGTGGACACGGCGTCGAGTTGCTCGACTACCTCGTTCAAAGCGTCGAAGTGGATGGGATCGCTGTGCGCGAGTTTTAGGGTCATGGCCGCGGCGTCTCCCACAAAAACCGAGGACGGCGTAAGGAAGCCCGTAATGGTGAGGAAGAAGGAGTCGTCGGTAGTGCTGGCGTCCGTCAGATCGACGGACATATTCTGCGGCACGGGCAGCGCTTTGCGAGTCCAACCGGCGCTGCTGGGCGTATAGACATAGGCGCGGCCCTGCACATGATCGAGCGTAGTCAGAAGAAGGTGATTGCGCGTGAAGGCGGTGCCGTCCCCTCCGGTCGCCAGCTTGACCATGAACTCCTGGGAGGTCGGCTCGAAGACGACGGTGGGCTTCAGGTGTGCAGGGTCGGCCAGAGCGTCCTTGAGGTTCATCGATAGCAGGGAGCCTTGGCGGAAAGTCTTAGTCTGTCCGGCGGGTGTCCAGTCCTCGTCGATTGCGAGCAGCATGTGGCCAGCTAGAAGACCCGATATCTGACTCTTGCCGGGAATCATCAGGCGCTTCGGACCGGCGGTAGTAAGTACCTCGACCTCTTTGGCGAAGAAATCGATTGCGCGCTGAAACACGATCAAGGAATCGCCCTGCGCATCATTCAGCGAAGATGCACCGGCCTCGATGTCCGACTGCTGTCCACGAAAGACCTCCTTCGCGGAGTCGAGGGGGGTACCGCGTCTCCACATTTTTACAACGAATGGGTAGCCCGACGTGGTCATGGTGCCGGGACCCCAGTCGCGAGCGACGTAGAGCGTATCCCCATCGCGCCATGCGACATCCTGTTTCGAGTGCGGCAGCACAAAGCCATTCGAGACGAACGTGCCGGTCTTCAAGTCGAACTCGCGGATTGTATGGGCGTCCTCGCCACCCGCCGACAGCGTCACCAGGCAAAGGCGATCGCCCGGGTACATGCAGTTCATGTCCTTCGCCACCCAACTGGTCTTGTCCTGTTTCGATAGCGCGTCGTAATCGATGACTGTCTGCCAATGAGGCTCAGGATTCAGATAATCGGCGAAGCTGGTTTTCCGCAGGATGCCGTGAAGATGCTGCGCGTCGTGCCACAGGTTATACACACTGCTGCCATGCTGTTCTGGAACTGGCAGGCGGCTGGGATCCTCGGCGATTTTGAGCGCGTCTGCAACAAAGGGAGCGAAGTGAGGGTCTGCTTCGAAGACCTTAGCAGTGCGCTCGTCATGGTCCTTCACCCAGGCCAGGGCGCGTGGGCTTGAGTTGTCTTCGAGGTAGAGGTATTTATCCTGCTGATCGGCAGTTGGAGTCTTCTGCGACTGGAGATATTGCGGCGCGATAACAACGGCTGTGAGAAGGATGGCGAGAGGCAGGGTGTTGCTCCGCATGAAATCTCCTGAGTAACTGGATTGGTAGTGGCCCATTTTGATGTTTTACGATTGCGGCGGCGGTTGTCAATACTGGGCAAGAAAGGGCGCACAAGTGCCCCATCATTTTGAGTCAGCATGCGGATAAAATATGCAGGCTCCAGGGTCACACCATCGGGACGTTGGATGGGCGTAAGATCTTGACGGCAGCAGGAACGCCGCTGAGGGATGAAAAGCATGGCGCGACGCAATGGATCGGGCGTAGAGGTTCGGACGGCGGCGAGTGCGTCTGCGAGTGCGAACACGGGTAACGGCGCTGGACTTGCTGCTGGCGTGGGGGTTCGGACCGAGACCCCTGCCGGGACGACGATGACGCGGGAGCAGTTGGTGGAGTTCTATCGGCTGATGTATCTGTCGCGACGTACGGACGATCGCGAGATTGTGCTGAAGCGCCAGCAGAAGATTTTTTTCCAGATATCGTGCGCGGGACATGAGGCTCTACTGGTTGCGGCGGGAATGGCGCTGAAGCCGGGCTACGACTGGTTCTTTCCGTACTATCGCGACCGGGCAATCTGCCTGGCGCTGGGTAACACGGTGGAGGAGCAACTGCTGCAGGCGGTAGGCGCGGCAGACGATACGGCGAGCGGCGGGAGGCAGATGCCGTCCCACTGGTCGAGCACGAAGCTCCATATTGTGACGCCGAGTTCGGCAACGGCGACGCAGTGTCTGCACGCGGTTGGGTGTGCGGAGGCGGGGCGATATTTTTCGAGGCATCCGGATGCCGCTGGGGCGAAGCCTGAGGGCGGATGGGGGGACTATCGCGACTTCAAGGATGTGTCGTTCCACGGCGATGAGGTGGTGTATGTGTCGATCGGGGAAGGCTCGACCAGCCAGGGTGAGTTCTGGGAATCGCTGAACACGGCGAGCAATGGCAAGCTGCCGGTAGTTTACGTGGTCGAGGATAATGAGTACGCGATTTCAACCCCGGTGGAGGTGAATACGCCGGGCGGAAACATCTCGCGGCTGATCGCAAACTTCCCGAACTTTCATTTTGCCGAGGTGGATGGGACGGATCCGCTGGCCTGTTATGCGGCGATGGTGGAGGCCGTGGCGTATGCGCGCTCTGGACAAGGTCCGGCGCTGGTGCATGGGCATGTAGTTCGGCCGTATTCGCACTCGCTGAGCGACGACGAGCGGCAGTACCGCAGCGAGGCCGAAGTGCAGGCGGAGACCGCGCGCGATCCGCTGGCGAAGATGCAGATGTGGCTGCTGCGCGAAGGGATTCTGGATGCGGAGGGGATCAACCGGCTGGAGCAGAAGGTGGATGAGGAGGTGCAGCGGGCCGCGGATAAAGCCATGCAGGCGGTGCTTCCTCCCGCCACGCGGGAAGCAATTTTGCGACACCAATATTCGGAAGATTTGAAGCCGACGGACGCGCGGTATTTTACGGAGAAGGCGAAGACCGCCGACCCTGCAGAGCGGACAATGGCAGAGCTAATCAACCTCTGCCTGAAAGACGAGATGCGGCGGAATGAGCGGATCGTGGTGTTCGGCGAGGACGTGGCAGACGCGACGCGCGATGAGCCATTGCGGGCGAAAAAGCTGAAAGGCAAGGGCGGCGTCTTCAAATTGACGGCCGGATTGCAGACGGAGTTTGGGTCGGAGCGGTGCTGGAATTCTCCCCTGGCCGAGGCAAATATCATGGGCCGCGCAATTGGCATGGCTGTGCGCGGCCTGAAGCCGGTGGTGGAGATCCAGTTCTTCGACTACATCTGGCCGGCCATGCACCAGATGCGGAATGAACTGCCGCTGGTTCGGTGGCGGTCGAATGGAGAGTGGAGTTGCCCGCTGGTGATTCGCGTTCCGATTGGCGGCTATCTTACGGGCGGATCGATCTATCATTCGCAGTCGGGCGAAAGCATCTTCACGCATACCCCGGGAGTGCGGGTGGTCATGCCGTCGAACGCACAGGACGCGCTTGGCCTGCTGAGGACGGCGATCCGTTGCGACGATCCGGTGCTGTTTCTGGAACACAAGCGGCTGTACCGCGAGACATTTGGCCGCGGGGCTTACCCGGGGCCGGAGTACGCGATTCCGTTTGGCAAGGCGAAGGTCGTACGAGCCGGAAAAGACTTGACCGTAGTGACCTACGGTGCAGTGGTTCCGCGCGCCCTGCAGGCCGCGGAGAAACTGCATCGCGAGGCTGGCGTGGATGTGGAACTGATCGACCTGCGCACGCTGAGCCCGTACGACTGGGACGCGATTGCCGAGTCCGTGCGCAAGACGAATAAGGTCATCGTGGCTCACGAAGACATGCTCAGCTGGGGATACGGAGCAGAAATCGCCGCCCGCATCGGAGAAGAACTGTTCGACTCACTCGACGCTCCAGTGCGACGAGTGGCGGCGATGGATACGTTCGTCGCCTACCAACCGCTCCTCGAAGACGTAATTCTCCCCCAACCGGAAGATCTATATAAGGCGATGGCGGAGCTGGCGAAGTATTAGGCAATCTGCTTGCAAATTCCGCGCATCCTTCAAGTCGTCATCAATCCTTTGCGTCGTCATTCTGACTCGAAGAGTTAGAATCTCCGTAGGGTATTTCCTGGTAACGGCGGGTTCGTAGGACTTTAAAGGTCGATCTTGCTTAAGATCGCGGCTTCAGCTGTGCTGTGGGGACTGCGTTTCAGGGCGGCTTCAGCCGCTGATGTCACTGCTTATGGGCGTGCCACCTTTGTCAGCTCGCTTCCTGATTTGTCGGTCGCAGGCAGTTTTTTGCCAACGACTGAACTTGCCGAAAACCCGACCTTACCGGCACAGTGCTGGGCGATCCGATAATTTGAACATCCGGTAGCTTAGATTGCATCGTAACCTCAGTAAAGTTCCCTGAAATTTATGAGGAGTGTAAATATGGCGAAGCATGCGATTTGGGTCATGTTGAAGGCAAAGCCGGGTAAAGACGAAGATGTAGAGGCGTTCCTGAAACAGGGCGCAGCGATGAGCCTGGAAGAGCCCCGAACAGTGGCTTGGTACGGCGTGAAGATGGCACCTGGGATGTACGGCGTCTTTGACACGTTTAACGACGAAGAGGGACGCGATGCGCACCTGAGTGGCGAGATTGCCAAGGCACTGATGGCGAATGCCAAGGATTTGTTCTCAAACGAGATCAAGATCGAAAAGATGGAAATCCTCGCAGACAAGTGACGGCGAGCACATCGAATTCCCACCGCAGTCGATAGGATCACAAACAGAAGCGGGAACGCAGGTGCGCGGCTCTATGCCTGGCCTTGTCTCGCAATGCGAATGCGCCTTGGGGGCTAAAGATGGGTTTGTGTGCTGATGAAATTCCTACGCCGGATAGAGCAATGGTGAAAGAACCGCACTCTGTCAGGTTGAAGTCGTTTAGTTTCTTATATTTGACTATAACCAGTTTAGAATCATATATTTGGCGAGTGCATTTTTCGCAACTTACTCTTTTGGCGAGACTTAGGCATACCACCCCCCCGGGGGTTATGCCCTCTGGACCGCTGCAAAGACGCGCATCAGGTTGCCGCCCAGGATTTTGTGCAGGTCGGCGGCGCAATGGCCGCGGGCTAGCAGAGCGGCGGTGATCTTGGGCAGGTCGGCCGCGGAATCGATCCCTTCGGGTAGCGCGGAGATGCCGTCAAAGTCGCTGCCGATTCCAACGTGGCCGATGCCGGCAACGCGGATCACGTGATCGAAGTGGTCGATCAACGATTCGAATGGCGGCCGAGTCAGGCGGCCAGCGAAGTCGCGGTCGATTTGATTAGAAAGGCGGAAGGGAATTGGCTCGTTGCAAGCAGCGTATTCGGCGGCAAGGGCGTCGTGCGCGACGGTGCGCTCGGCGCGGATGTTCTGCACAGCTTGCCGGTAGTTCTCGTCGATGAAGGCGGCGTAGAAGTTGACCATGCAGACGCCGCCATTGGCCGCGAGGGCGCGAAGTTGGTCATCGGTGAGGTTACGCGGCGAGTTCGTCAGCGCGCGTGCCGCAGAGTGGGACGCGATGACGGGTGCGCGGGTGGCTGCGAGGACGTCGGCGAAGGTTTTGTCGGAGGCGTGCGAGACGTCGATCATCATGCCGAGACGATTCATCTCGGCAATGACTTGGTGGCCGAAGGCGGTCAGGCCGTTGTGGTGGGGAATGGTGGCGTCGTCGAGATCGCCGGACGAATCAGCCCATTCGTTGGAATTCGCCCACGTGAGGGTCATGTAGCGAACGCCGAGCGCATAGAAAGTGCGCAGGAGGGCGAGGGAATTTTCGATCGAGTGCCCGCCTTCGATGCCCATGAGGACCGCAAACTTACCTTCCGATCTGGCGGCGAGGATGTCGGCCGGGGAGATGCAAAGGGCGAGTTGGTTCGGATGGCGTCGGACTTGCTCGAGCACCCCGTCGATGAG
>JANYLK010000052.1 GCA_025357875.1 Granulicella sp. | reverse complement strand
CTGATTGGTGATCTGGCCGATGCGTTACATCGGCGCGGCATTAAACTGGTCCTCTACTACAACGGCTCCGCACTTACCGACTTCCGCGGGGCTGATCCTAACGAAGTCGGAACCGACGCCCAGTTTCGGAAGAACTGGATCGCCATCGTCACCGAGGTCGGGGAGCGATATGGCAACCGCGTCGCCGGATGGTTCATCGACGAGGGATGGTACCCCTCGCCGTTTGAGGAAGAGAACAGGGCGCTCAAAGCCGGCTATCCCGGCCGATTTGTCTCCTTTAATGACTGGGTCCGTCCACGGACGACAGATTTCGAAGATGTAGAGTTCGGCGAGGGCTTGAACGGTCTTAACGATAGCGCCGGAACACTTTTCCCGGACGGGCCGCCGGCCGGCGGCAACGGCATCTATGTTGAGGGCCTCCACAAAGGCTTGCAGGCTCACGGCATGTTCATACTGGACGGCCCCGATTGGGGCATTTGGCACCCAGACACTAAGATTGCTAAGCCGATGTTCACCTCCGAACAAATTGTGAATATGGCGAAGGGTGCTAAAGCCCATCACGTGGCGCTTAGTTTCAATCTCCTCATGTACGAGGACGGTACCGTGTCCCGAGCTTCCCTTGACGCCGTTAAGCTATTCGGAAAGACAATACGTGGAGACTAACGGGGAAAATACGCCGAATAATGCATTTGGCCTCGGTCCCGCACAAAACAACCAGCTGCGCGAGGCGCTCAGGGTGCGGTTCTAAGGGGGACATAATCCTTGAAGCGCTGATTCTTCAACTCGGGTTACGTCGTCGTTGTTGTAAATATCTGTCGAGAGGACAAGATCATGAACAAGATTACCGAAGTCGGGGATGAAGCCTCTCAAAGTGTCGCGGGGCTGGAGCCTCAGGCGCGGCGCCTCTTCGTGAAAGGAATAGCCGGCCTAGGTGCTACGCTGTCCTCTTCCTCGCTTTTATGTGCGGCCACTTCTGCTCGCGGCAAGGCCCGTAAAGCGGCTGCCCCTGGTAACCAGGCCCCAGCGGCTCAAAGTGCGTGGGGGCCTTTTGCACCATCGAACAGTGCAGGCCACTACCTGCAGATCGAATCAGCCCTCAACAACTGCAGGGGAGTTGCAGATTGGTGTTACGCATACGCTTTGGATCCCGGAGGGTACCCACTCCCTTTCGCCGTGGGTGAAATGGATGACATTCGAGGAAGTTGCATGGGGTTGATGCCGGCTGTCACTGCGGTGAGCCGCTGCCTGGTGTTCGCGGCGTCTGCGCGGGGCAGGGGGCTGATCGGCCCGCTCGGCACGCAGAATTTTCCGGCGCTCTCCGGTGTGTCAGCATTCAGGAAACTTGGCATGGAAAGAAAGAAACTTTCAACAGGGCTGCGAAGTCTTGGAAACGGTCCAGTTACCCTACAGGGTTCAATATCTTCGAATAGGACTCAGCGAGTTACAAAAAATGGTTCACGATAAGACCCCGATGATCACATCTCGCTCAGGAATTCTTGCGCATCCGATCTCGCGTGAGACGACCCTCGGTTTCAATGCAAACGAGCTAACTGGGTCGATTCCCATCCATGTTTGCCGACCTTCTGGGATCCGTACATGAGCGAGAGTGTGAGTTTTGTTGCGGTGGACCTGGGCGCGTCGGGCGGGCGGGTCATGGTGGGCGGTTGGGATGGACGCAGGTTTACGCTGGAGGAACTTCGCCGCTTTGGGAATGGCGGGGTGAGCGTGCGCGGTGGCGTGGAGTGGGACGTGCTCCGGCTTTGGTCGGAGATTCAGACGGGGCTGAGGATGTTTCGTGCGAAGTATGGCAGCGCGCCGGGGGGGATTGCGGTCGATGCGTGGGGCGTGGATTTTGGGCTGTTGGATAGGAATGGTCGGCTGGTGGGAAATCCGACTTGCTATCGCGATCCACGGACGAATGGGGTCCCGGCGAAGGTGTTTGCGAAGGTGAGCGAGGCGGATATCTTCGCAACAACCGGCGTGCAGACGATGCAGATCAATACGCTGTTTCAGCTGGCGGCGATGGAAGGCGATCAGCGGCTAGAGCAGGCAGAGACGCTGCTGATGATTCCGGATTTATTCAGCTACTTTCTGGGTGGGACGAAGGTGGTGGAATATACCGCGGCTTCGACAACGCAGATGTATGCATTAGGCGCGCGGGATTGGGACCGGGGTATGCTGGGGCGGGTGGGCGTGCCGGAGCGGATTTTGACGGGAGTGGTGCAACCGGGGACGGTGTCGGGGAATGTTAGCGCGGATGTATTGGAGGGCTGCGGGCTGGGCGGGAAGGTTCCAGTGATTGCGGTTGCGGCGCACGATACAGCTAGCGCGGTGGCCTCGATTCCAGGGCTGGATGAGGAGAGCGCGTTCATCAGTAGCGGGACGTGGAGTTTGATGGGCGTGGAACTGGATGCTCCAGTGACGACGGAGCGGGCGAGGGCTCTGGGATTCACGAACGAAGGTGGGTGCGGCGGGAAGACTCTACTGATGCGAAATATTACGGGGCTGTGGATTTTGCAGGAGTGCGTGCGGCAATGGGAGCGTGACGGCAAGAGCTGTGGGTGGGACGAGTTGATTGGGGCGGCGAAGGCGGCGGAGGCTTTCCGGTCAATCATTCGGCCGAATGCTCCGGAGTTTAGTACGCCGGGCGATATGCCGGAGACGATTCGCCGTTTCTGCCGGAAGAGTGGGCAGAAGATGCCTGAGACGATGGGCGAGTTTGCGCGATGCTGCTTTGAGAGTTTGAGTTTGGCGTATTGGAGTGCGCTGGCCGCGCTGCGGGATTTGACGGGGAGAGACGTTCGTACGATTCGGGTGGTGGGCGGCGGGTGTTTGAATACTTTTCTGTGCCAGATGACTGCGGACGCGTGCGGATGTCCGGTGGTAAGCGGGCTAGCGGAGGCCTCGGCGCTGGGAAACGTGGTGCTGCAGGCGGTGGCGGTGGGCGAGTTGGAGAATGTTGTGGATGGACGGGCTTCGGTGGGCAAGTCGCTGCAGTTGGTGACGTATGAG
>JANYLK010000043.1 GCA_025357875.1 Granulicella sp. | reverse complement strand
TGCGTTCCCATGCGGCAGTTCCAAAGGCTTCGTTCGTACGCATCCATCCAGCGCGCATCGCCGCTCCACGCAAAGGCGTGCCGCTCAAGCTTCATCAGGTTGTAGGCCACGCAGCATTCGGCATCGTGATATTGCAGGCTGTCTTTGAGATCGCCTGGATCGTTGCGCCACGACTCGTCCACGCTAGTATTGCCGATTGCGTAGCTGCGCTCGGTCAGCACCTCTTCCAGAAAATACTGAGCTATGTTTCGGTAGCGCGTGTCGCCAGTAAGTTCGTACATCCGCGCCGCACCGATCACCTTGGGCACATGCGTATTTGCATGCAGGCCTTTCAGTGCGTCGCGATGTCCGGCGAGCGGGTCGAGGAACGAAGGCTGCTCGAACAGGTGCGCAGCGTCAAGATACCGCTGCTTGCCAGTCAATCCGTACAGGTTCGCGAGCACCTCATTCATGCCGCCATACTCAGTGCGCAGCATGAACTGACGCTGATCGTCGCCTATACCCTGAAAATATTCGAGCACCCATCCGGCGATGCCCTCGGCCGTCTGCAATGCCTGCTCGTTGCCCGTGTGGGCATACATGTCGACCAGGCCGGCCATGATCTTGTGCAGCGTATAGAACGGCGCCCACACCTTGCCACCCTTGGCCAGCGTTTCGAATTCGGTTTCGGGAAAGGCGCTTAGGTAACCATTGCCGTTCGTCTTCTGACAACGCGCGAGTTCGGCCACCATCATGTCGCCGTTCTTACGCAGTGTGTTGTTGCCAGCGCTCGCATACGCCAGCGCAACCGCCGAAAGATAATGTCCACCGTTGAAATGGCCACGCAGCTCGCAGTCCGGCTTCTCCCATCCACCGTACGGCTTTGCCGTCGAGGTCACTCCGGAGGTCACGCGAAAACTATGCAGTAGCCGATCGGTATTCAGCGAGGCCAGGTAAGTCTGATTGATATCCGACTGCTCCTTGAAAATTCCGTCGAGCAGACGCACCTGCGCCATTGGAAACGGCATGAGTTTACCGGACTTGCCAGCCACAAGGTCGTCAGGCTTGGCAGTTACTGCAGACAGCGATCCGAGTGCTGTACCGCCAAGGATGAGGGTCCCAGCAGCGGCAGTCATACCCGCAATAACAGTACGACGGCTCGTCAAGAATTGCGAATCCATAGATACTGCCTCCGTTGCGAGGCCCTGGCAATCACGAACATCAGCAGCGTTCGCAGTCTATCAAGTGCGAGATAGGGACAACAAACGAAGCGACGCCGGCGCGACGGAAGACTTGTGTGCTGCAAACGAAAAAGCCTCCGCGAAGGAGGCTTTATCGTTACAGCAAAGAACGCCTGTTTAGTGAGCGGTGCGAACGAAGAGCAGCGCAAACGTGAACAGGGTCAGCGACTCGATGAACGCGAGGCCGATGAATAGGAACAGCTGAATTCCGGGGCGGGCGCCCGGATTGCGTGCCAGCGCCTCGGCGGCGGAGGCGGTGGCGCGACCCTGGCCAAGGCCACATAGGCCGGCTGCGATGCCCATACCGATGCCGACTGCGAGCGGACCATAGTTAGGACCGGTGGTTGCGGCAGTGTCCTGAGCGAACGCGGGCACGGCGAGGAACATCGCGGCCATCGTCATAAAGAAGTATTTCGAGAATTGAAGCATGCGAACCATGTTTTACTCCATGCCCCCGTCAGAATTTCGCCGCCAGTGGGTGGTTGATGCTCACCTTGCTGGCACCCTCACGCTACGCGGCGATTGTTGGTGCAACCGGTCGAGAGGGGGCGCCCCGCGACCGGCAAACGTCGAACTTGGTAGCTCCGAGCTTCAGCCTGGAGTAGTGCGAAGCACTAATGATCGTGCGCGACCGCCATCGAAAGGTACACAGTCGCAAGGACCATGAAGATATATGCCTGGATCATGGCGACGCCGAGATGCAGGCTGAGAAAGACCAGTGGGATACCGATGGGTATGAGTGAGAAGAATGCCAGCGTCACCAGGTCGCCAGCGAACATGTTGGCGTAGAGACGGATGGTGAGCGAAAGGATGCGGGCGAAGTGAGAGATGATTTCGATCGGCAGCATCAGCGGATACAGCCACCAGACTGGGCCGAGGAACTGCTTGACGTAGCTGAAACCGTTCGCGCGGATGCCGTGATAGTGGTAATAGGCGAACGTGACCAGCGCGAATCCGAGGGGGACCACTGGATTTGCGGTGGGCGATTCGAGTCCGGGGATAAGCCCCATCAGATTGCCGAGGAGGATGAAGAGGGCTAGCACGGTTAGATATGCGGTAAAGCGCTCGTAGCCGTGGCCGATGATGCTCTCGCTCTGCGAACCGACGAACTCGTGGGTCATCTCCGCGAAATGTTGCACAGTCGCAGGTCGCTCCACAGAAAGCGTCGCGCGAATCACGACAAAGTAGAGAAGTAATCCAGCGAAAATGAGCAACTCCATCGCAAAGGCGTTGGTAATGGGCGCTGACGGATGGGCTGGATGGATGTGAACGGCTGCCAGGAAGTTGTCGACCTGGGCGGCGAAGTGTTGGTTCAGGAATCGGGTGAAAGCTAACTGTATCGGCATAATCTTTCAGTACGAATCTTCTGTTTCGGGGTCAGGAAGTTGGGCGTTTGAGAAGCTTGGAAGCTTCGATCACGAGCGATACAAGCCCAAGACCGAGCCCCGCGGCAAGCGCCAAAACCGTGCCGTTTAGATAGCTAAGACTAACATAGAGGACCACGACCGTGAGGCCCAGCCGGGTAAAGAACCCGAACAGAATCATTCCCATGGGACGCGGTGTGGCGCCTGCATCCATGCGCTCGTTGATAGCGGTCATCAGCCGCATCCACTCCCACAGCGAGGTCGACGAGATGGCCGATCCTACGAGGAGAAGCACCGCGCTCTGCCAGTTCATTCTCCACCAGAATGCCGCCGCGGCGACGATCGTAAGGATTAGCAGGAGGCGGATCGAGGCGAGCATAGTATTGCGGACATCGGCGTCGGTGAGGCCGGTTGAGGTTTGCGAGTAGTCGGGCTCCTCGCTCATTCGTCACCTTTTTTCGAACTGCGGGCGAGGTAGGCGAAGAGCTGGACAAAGCCGCCGGCTGCTCCGAGAAACAGGAGCGTAATGGCGATCCAGCCGGTGTGGAAGCGCTTATCGAGAAGGTATCCGATGCCGAGGCCGACGAAGGCTCCAGCCGGCACCGCGAGGGCGAGTTGGAGGATCGATTCGGCCTGAACGTAGTCGTTGGGTTTGCCGGGCTTCTTGTCGGGATCGTCAGCCATCGCTCGATCATTACACCACGTGGTGGGGATGGCGTCGATATACTAGATCGTCGGGGTTGTACCCCGGGCTAAAGCCCCTTTCTTTTGCGTCGATTTTCGCACGGCTGAAGCCGTGCCCTATCTATAGTCCGACTTATCAATTATTTGGAGTTTACGTGTACGAATCGCAATTTGAGCAGGACCTTTATGATGCGCGGCGAAAGACGCTGCGAGAGATTGGCGCGCTTGGCCAGAAGGCCGGGCTGAGCTACGGCGCGGCTACGTATCCGAACAGCTATGACGCGAAGCAGACTGTGCCGGAATTGCTTCCGCTCGGCAAAAATGCTGACGGCGGCGACAAGACCACCGAGGAATTGGCGGCCGAGCACGTCGAGACTAGTGTTGCCGGGCGGGTGATGGCGATTCGCGTTCAGGGTAAAGCTGGATTTGCGCAGTTGCAGCAGGGCGGTCAGCGAATCCAGATTTACGTGCGTAAGGATGATGTTGGCGAAGACGGATTCGCGCTGTACAAGCTGCTCGATCTTGGCGATCACATTGGGGTGAAGGGCTTCCTGATGCGGACACGGACTGGCGAGTTGACCGTGCATGTTACGGCGCTGACGTTTCTTGCGAAGGCGATGCTTGCGCTGCCGGACAAGTACCACGGCCTCGAAGATACCGAGCTTCGATATCGCCAGAGGTATGTTGATCTGTTCATGAATACAGGGCACGGCGCGAAGGCTGAGGGCGAGGCTGACGGGCCCGGTAACGTGCGCGAGGTGTTTGTGAAGCGAGCCGCCGTGCTGCGTGCGATGCGAACTTTTTTCGATTCACGCGGATATCTCGAAGTCGAGACGCCGATGATGCATACGATTGCGGGTGGCGCGGCGGCTAAGCCGTTCACGACGCATCACAATGCGCTCGATCTTGATCTGAAGCTGCGGATTGCGCCGGAGCTTTATTTGAAACGGCTTGTGGTTGGTGGGTTCGACCGCGTGTATGAGATCAATCGGAACTTTCGGAATGAGGGGATATCGACGCAGCACAATCCCGAGTTCACGATGCTGGAGTTTTATCAGGCTTACAGCAACTACCACGAACTGATGAATCTGACTGAAGAGTTGGTCAAGTACGTTGCAAACGAAGTGAATGGCTCGCTGCTCACGAACTTCAATGGCGTTGAGATTGACCTTGGCAAGTGGACGAAGTTGTCGATGCGGGAGGCGATCATCAAGTTCTGGCCCGAGGGCTTCGGAAATCCTCCAGAATCCGCGGATTTCTTATCCGAGAGCCGCTTTGCGAGTTTCTTGCTTACTTCGCTCCAGAGCCTTCAGACCGAGTATCCTCAAATCACATTGCCAACCGCAGAGGTCACAGGCATATACATTGAGCGTCACCGTTTTAGGCGGTCTTTACTCACAATTTTCAACGCGCACCGAATCCTGCTACTTCCCGACCGAACTGATGCGTACAACACATTCGCCAAGGCTCTTGGAATTCCTCAAGTTCAAGGTCCTGTACTCACCCAGCCCGAGCCGGTCGGGAAAGCTATTGCCGCAGTATTCGAGGCAGTCGCGGAGCAGTACCTGCACCAGCCGACGATTATCTATGACTTCCCTCTTGCGGTGTCGCCGCTTTCTAAGGTGAAACCGGATGAGCCGGATTGGGTGGAACGGTTTGAGTTTTATATTGGCGGGTTTGAGGTTGGAAATGCATTTTCCGAGTTAAATGATCCCGATGATCAGCGGGCACGGTTTGAGGCTCAGTTGAAGGAACGCGAGCGCGGCGACGATGAGGCGCATGCCATGGACGAGGACTATGTGCGCGCGCTTGGGTATGGGTTGCCGCCGACGGCTGGCGAGGGCATCGGGATTGATCGGCTTACGATGATCCTGACTGGTGCCAAGTCGATTCGCGACGTGATCCTGTTTCCGCTGTTGAGGCCGCAGGCGAAGGCGACTGAGTCGGAGTAAATCAATGCCCCATCTGGAAGAGAGCGATCTGGATCGGGTCGCACAATTGATTGCTGAGTTGGATGGCGAGGAATTCCTGCTGATGGGCCTTGATGCTTCGCCGTCGCAAACCGCAACTCCTGAGATCGAACTTGCGCTGGTCGCGATCCGGGAGCAGAGGATTCGGCTGGAAGAGGAGTTGGCCGAGGTCTGGGCCAAGCGATGCAGCCGGTGCTGAACCTGGCAGCCAAATCCCTTGCCTCATGAGACACAGCATGATTCTTGCTGGCCCTCAGGTTCTGTATGTAAAACTCTGCGGATTATCCGCAATAATTTTCTGATAACTAGTTGGTACTGATCGCAAGAATCTTCATGTTTACTGGTTAGTACATATCCTTGCTCACGCGGCCGACGAACGAGATACGGAGATTCTGAGCCAAATGCGGCTCAGAATGACGACCTGGAGGGTTCATCCTAAAAGGAAACTTTGCTTCTTCTCGTCAGCGGCGCCCAACAGTGAGAAACCCCACGATAACGCTCGCCTGATTTGGCTCGCGCGATCATGGGGTACCCAGTTTTAAAAGGTGATTCGAGTGTAGTTAGCCGCCGAAGTTCAGGGATTCGATTCCCAGGAATTCAGCGGACTGGCCTAGCTCTTCTTCGATGCGGAGGAGCTGGTTGTACTTGCAGATGCGGTCGGTGCGGCTGGCTGAGCCGGTCTTGATCTGGCCGGCGCCGGTCGCAACTGCGAGGTCGGCGATGAAGGTGTCTTCTGTCTCGCCCGAGCGGTGGCTGATGACGCTGGTGTAGCCGAAGCGACGACCGAGTTCGATGGCTTCCAGAGTCTCCGAGACGGTGCCGATCTGGTTGACCTTGATCAGGATGGAGTTGCCGGCCTTGCGCTCGATGCCCTGCTGCAGGCGCTCGGTGTTGGTGACAAATAGGTCGTCGCCGACCAATTGGATGTGGCCGAGCCTGTCGGTGAGCAGCTTCCAGCCGTCCCAATCGTCCTCAGCCAAGCCATCTTCAATGGAGACGATGGGGTACTTTTTGGTCCACTCGTCGTAGAAGGCGATCATCTCTTCAGAGGTCTTCTCGGACTTGTCAGACTTCTTGAAGACGTACTTCTTGGTCTCCTTGTCGTAGAATTCGCTGGAGGCCGGGTCGAGTGCGATGGCGATCTGCTCGCCTGGTGTGTAGCCCGCCTTCTCGATCGCTTCGATAATCAAATCAAGAGCTTCCGCGTTGGACTTCAAGTTGGGCGCGAAGCCACCCTCGTCGCCTACCGCGGTGTTGTAGCCCTTCTT